>NZ_JBSFFY010000012.1:0-179874 GCF_053596315.1 Streptomyces sp. NPDC001732 | reverse complement strand
GAAACGCTTCCGCAGCGCAGGATCGATCCTCTTACCGCCCACGGTCCTCGCAACTCCCATCATCGTGAGTGTTGCGAGGACCGCTAGAACTCAAGCTTGCCGGGGCCGTAGGCGTCGGTACCGGTGTGGGCGACGTAGGCGTCCTGCTCGAAGGGCGTCGTCATGGCACTTCCTCTCGCTTCGCTTCACTCTGCGTGGGTGATTCATGTCACAGAGTGAGCTGCTTGCGGCTACGCTCGCCAGAGGTTTCAGCGTGACGATGCACTTCGCACATAGGGGAGTTGCCGGTGGCCGTCGAGGAGATTCCCGAAGCCCGGGTCCTGTACGGCAAGGAATTGCGCAGCCGTAGAGAAGCGGCCGGGCTGACGCAGGAGCAGCTGAGCCAGCGTGCGTTCCTGTCCCGCACACACCTCGCCCACATGGAGGCGGGGCGGCGCCTGCCCTCGCTGGAGGACGCCGAGCGGCTGGACCAGGTGCTGGACACGGGCGGCTTCTTCGTGCGGTTCCTGCCCGTGCTGGATGACGGACACAAAGTCGCCGAATACTTCGAGGCGGCTGCGGAGTTCGAGAAGCAGGCGACGGTGATCCGGCTGTACGAACCCAAGCTGATTCCCGGTCTGCTCCAGACGGAGGCTTACGCCCGCGAGGTGTTGAGCTCAGGCTTCCCGCCCAAGAGTGACGAGGAACGTGACAGGCTCCTTGTCACACGGTTGAAGCGCGCCCGCATCCTCGACAACTTCGAATCGCCCGTGGTGTGGGCGCTGCTCGACGAGGCGGTGCTGCGCCGTCCCATCGGCGGTCCGGCCCTGATGGCCGAACAGCTGCGTCATGTCGTGGAGTTCGGAGAGTGTCGGCGCGTACGGGTGCACGTCCTGCCGTTCTCGGTGGGCTACCACGCCTTGTTGGAGGGGCTGGTCTCCCTGATGTGGTTTGAGGACCTGCCCCCCGTCGCTTACACCGAAGGGCTCAAGTCGGGGCGGGTCTGGGAGAATCCGTCGGCAGTGCGTGAATGCCAGGTGGCCTACGATCACGCATTGGGGGATGCGCTCTCGCACCGGGAGTCCCTGGCCCTCATCCGTTCGGCTGCGGAGGAATACGAACATGAAGCGCAGTGAGACCATCGTCCCGGACGCCTCGGTCCTGTCCGCCTGGCGCAAGTCCAGTTACAGCGGCGACAACGGCGGCGAGTGCCTGGAGGTCAGCGAGGCGTACGCGACCTGGCGCAAGTCCTCGTACAGCGGCGGCACCAGCGGCGACTGCCTCGAAGTGAACGATGCCTGCACCGCCTGCGTCCCCGTCCGCGACAGCAAGAACCCGCACGGTCCGGCCGTCGTCTTCGCGGCCTCGGCCTGGACGCCGTTCGTGACGGCGGTCAAGGGCGACCGCCTGGTGTGACCGTCCGGTGTGACGTTGTGTGTGCGGGGGCCGAGCCGCCCCCGCACACTTCCGCGTCTGCCCGGCCGTCAGTTCGTCAGTCCGTCAGCGTTTCACTGAAGCGGGACGGGCCGGTCGGGGCGCCGATCGTGGCCGCGCCGAACGAGACGGAGCCCTTGGCGACGACGCCGGTGGCGTCCGTACCGAAGATCCACAGGGCGCCCCTGCTGCTGTTCTCCGTGGGGTCGCCGACCACCATTTCCGTACGGCCGTTGCCGTCGTAGTCGCCCAGCGCGACGGCCTCGCCGAACTGGTCGCCCGCCTCGGCGACACCCGGAACCCCGGCCGTGTACTGGCCGAACTCCTTGGAGCCCGCGCCGCTCACGCCCTTCGGGCCGCCCTTGAGCACCAGGACCCGGCCGGCTTCGGAGATGCCGTTGATCCGCTCGCCCGGCAGGCCCGTGGCGATGTCGGGGTAGCCGTCGCCGTTCGTGTCGCCCAGTGCCAGGCTGTAGCCCATCCGGTCGTGGGCCTCGGCCGTGCCCGAGACGCCCTCGGTGTCCTGGTTGATCCAGACGGGCTTGCGGGTGGTGCTCTGCCCCTTCGGGCCGCCGTACGAGACGAAGAGCGCGCCGCCCTTCTTCCCCGGGGTGTCCGCGTGCGACCACTCGTCGCCGCGCCCGATGACGATGTCCCCGTGGCCGTCCTTGTCCAGGTCGGCGATGCCCACGCTGACACCGCCGACACCGGCCCCGGCCGCGTCCTTGATCTCGACCGGGGCGGCGAAGCCGGTGCGGCTGCCCTTCAACAGGTACGTGTGCTGCTGCCACGGGTCGTCCGGGCCGAAGCCGAGGATCACCAGGTCGCCCACGCCGTCACCGGTCACGTCGCCGATGGCGATCTCCGAGGTGTCGAGCACGGCGGTGCCGTCGACCGTGAACGAACCGACCCGGCTCCACTTGCCCGTACGGCCGATCGGGCCGTGCAGGACGTGGCCGCCGCGCCGTGCGTCACCCACCGCGATGTCGGCGAAGCCGTCGCCGTCCACGTCGCCCACGTCCAGGTCACCGGTGCCGTCGACCTGGTCGCCGGGGACGGGGGCGAGGACCGTGGCGTTCTTCGAAAGGCCGGACGCACCGCCCCAGTTGACGGCCAGGACCGTGCCCTGGTCGCCGCCGGGCAGGTTCGCCCAGAGTCGGCTCACGAGGTCCGCGTAACCGTCGGCGTTCAGGTCGGCGCTGCGCAGGGCCGTGCCGTAGCGGGCGTCCCCCGGGTTCTCGATGCCGGAGCGGTCCGGCCAGGTCAGCACCTGCTTGCGGGCGGAGGACAGGCCGCCGGGGCCGCCGAAGAGGATGCTCACGGCGCCCGCTCCCTCCGAGCCGCCGACCGTGGCCATGGGGGCGCCGACGGCGACGTCCGGGTAGCCGTCGCCGTTGAAGTCGTCGCGCAGCCGCTTGGTGCTGGGCGTGCTCGCGGCAGGAACGGACGAGTGTGCGGACGCGTGTGCGGTCGGGGCGGACGACTGCGCGGCGTGGGCGACGGGTGCGGCGAGGGCACCGGCGACCAGGGCGACACCGGTCGCGATCGCCAGCCGACGGTGGGGGGAAAGAACAGGCACGTGGATCAACTCCGGTGCTCGGGACGTCGGTCGGGGCAGCACGGAAGCGTTTCCCGTACTGCCCCGTACGACGTCGAGGCCCGGCGGATGGTTGTGTCGCAGTGTCGACGAGTGCCGTCTGCTCAACCGTTCGTGTAGCTGTCGAGGTGGGCGAAGGCCACCACGTTGTCCTCGTAGTCCTTGGAGGTCTTGTTGTACGCGCCGCCGCAGGTGATCAGGCGCAGTTGGGCGGAGTTGGTGTCGGCGTAGACCCGCTCGTCGGGGAACTTCGCCTTGCTGAACTGTTCGACGGAGTCGACCTTGAACGTGGCGACGGAGCCGTCCGCGCGGGTGATGTCCACCTTGGTGCCGGGCTTGAGGTACTGGAGCTGGAGGAACACGGCCGGGCCGGTCATCGTGTCCACGTGGCCCGCCACGATCGAGGCGCCGCGCTCGCCGGGGGTGGCGCCGTCCTTGTACCAGCCGACCAGGTTGTTGTCGTCGGGCGGCGGCGCGTCCAACTGGCCGTTGGCGCCGAGGGAGAGGTCGGTGAACGGCGCGTTGACGCCGATGGTCGGGATGCTCAGCCGCTTGGGGACGGAGCGCGACATGGTCGGGCCGACGGTGGTCTCCGACGGAGTGGCCGAGGCGACCGGGGCGGGCGCGGCGTGGGAACCGAGGATCTCGGGCGAGGCGGACGCGACGGCCGCCGGCGGGGCGGGAGGCTTGTCGTCGGCCGAACTGCCGAACGAGTTGTAGATGAGGAGCATGCCGACACCGGCTGTCACGGCGGGCCACATCAGGGAGCGGCCCAGTGTGGTTCGGGAGGCAGTCCGGGTGGGGGTGGAGCCGGTCGACTGCGGGGCGGCCATGGGAACGTGCCTTTCGGTTCAGTTGTGCTGTGGTGCCGAGTGCGCGTTGCGCGTGTGTGGGGGTGGGTGCGTGTGGGCGCGTGTTGTGTGTTGTGTTGTGCGGGGGTGTTGGGGTCCGGGGTCGCGCGGACTTATTCGGGATTTATTCGGGGGGAAAAGCAGCCGCCGCGGCCGCCGCCCCGAGGGGCGACGGCCGCGACAACGTAACGACCGACTGACGTTGGGCCGGGTCAGGCCATCGCGCCACCCGTCGACTGACGGCGGCGCAGCTTGTACGCGCCGACACCGACGCCACCGAGGAGCAGCGCCGAGCCGGCGGCCAGACCGCCACCGGTCATCGCCATGCCGCCACCACCGGCGTGGACGCCACCGTGGGGCTTGCCGCCGCGACCACCCTCGTCGTCGCCGTATCCGCCACGGCCGCCTTCGTCGTCGCCGTAGCCGCCGCGACCGCCTTCGTCGTCGCCGTATCCGCCACGGCCACCTTCGTCGCCGCCCTTGCCGCCACGACCGCCCTCGTCGCCGCCCTTGCCGCCGTAGCCACCACGGCCGCCCTCGTCGTCACCGGTGACGACGGAGGCCATGAAGCCGCCGCCGGCGTGGACGCCGCCACGGGGCTTGCCGCCGCGGCCGCCTTCGTCGTCGCCGTAGCCGCCGCGACCGCCTTCGTCGCCGCCCTTGCCCCCGCGACCGCCTTCGTCGCCGCCCTTGCCGCCACGGCCACCTTCGTCGTCACCGCGACCGCCTTCGTCGCCGCCCTTGCCGCCGCGACCGCCTTCGTCGCCGCCGCGACCGCCTTCGTCGCCGCCGCGACCGCCTTCGTCGCCGCCACGGCCGCCTTCGTCGCCGCCACGGCCGCCTTCGTCGCCGCCCTTGCCGCCACGGCCGCCTTCGTCGTCACCGGCGATCACGGAGGCAGTGAAGCCGCCGCCGGCGTGGACGCCGCCACGAGGCTTGCCGCCCTCGTATCCGCCACGGCCGCCTTCGTCGTCGCCGTGTCCGCCGCGACCGCCTTCGTCGTCGCCGTATCCGCCACGGCCGCCTTCGTCGCCGCCCTTGCCGCCACGACCGCCCTCGTCGCCGCCCTTGCCGCCGTATCCGCCACGGCCGCCCTCGTCGTCACCCGTGATGACGCGAGCCATGAAGCCGCCGCCGGTGTGGACGCCACCGTGGGGTCGCTCGCCGCGTCCACCGCGGTCGTCGCCCTTGCCACCGTGGTCCTCGCCGCGGTCGCCCTTGCCACCCTTCTCGTGGTCGCCACCGCGGCCACCCTCGTCGCGGCCACGGTCGCCGCCGCGGCCACCCTCCTCGTCACCGGTGAGGACGGAGGCCATGAAGCCGCCGCCGGCGTGGACGCCGCCCCACGGCTTGTCGTGGTCACCGCGTCCGCCGCGGTCGTCACCACGGTCGTCACCGCGGTCACCGTAACCACCGCGGTCGCCGCCACGGTCGCCGCCGCGGTCGGAGTCGGACTTGCCGTGGTCGTCGCCGCGCGAGGACGAGTAACCGTTGTCGTTACCGGAGTCGCCGGACGCCGCCATGGCGTAGGCGGCCGGGCCGGTGATGGCGAGGACCGCTGTGACAGCGGCCGAAGCGAACAGTGTGCGGGCAGAGCGCATCTGAACACATTCCTTCCGCCGCGACTGCGAAGAGTGACGGGCTGTCGACTCAATGTGGCGCAGTGGCGACGTGATCCACCGTCAGTCGGAATGCCGATCCGCGCCATCGGGGAGATCGGCATTGGAGCTACGCCGTGGTCTCTTCGGGTGGCGCCGGGCCGATAATCACCCGTTGGACTGCACGCAGCGCCGCGTGAGGTTTGGGCGGCGGCGGGCCACTCGTCTGCCGGTGCGCCAGCTCGACGGAGCAGCCGGCGACCAGGTCGTACCGACCCCTTGATTCCCGTCAACTGCCGTGCGAAGAGGCAGGGTTGGTGAGGCGGCGGGGCGGAGGTCGGTAAATCGGTTGTCGGGGAGATCGGCCCCTGCTGTACTCGCCGCTGACGTCGACCGACCGAAGGAGCGGGTCATGCGAGGAACTCACATGTTCATTCAGGCGGGAATTGCCACCGATCTTGAGGACATGGAGTTTCGTGCACACGCTGAACCTGGGAATTCTGGCGCATGTCGACGCCGGTAAGACGAGCCTGACCGAGCGGCTGCTCCACGCCGCCGGTGTCATCGACGAAATCGGCAGCGTCGATGCCGGCAGCACCCGGACCGATTCCCTGGCGCTCGAACGGCAACGCGGCATCACGATTAAGTCCGCCGTCGTCTCGTTCGCCATCGACGACACCACCGTCAATCTGATCGACACCCCCGGGCACCCGGATTTCATCGCCGAGGTGGAACGGGTGCTGAACGTGCTCGACGGTGCCGTGCTGGTCGTTTCCGCGGTGGAGGGCGTACAGGCGCAGACCCGCGTTCTGATGCGGACGCTGCGACGCCTGCGCATTCCGACGCTCGTCTTCGTGAACAAGGTCGACCGCGGTGGTGCGCGGGACGAGTCCGTACTGCGGAGCATCGCCGAGAAGCTGACCCCGGCCGTGGTCGCCATGGGCTCGGTCGACGGACCGGGCGGCCCGGACGCCCGCTGCGTGCCGTACACCGGGGCCGACACCGGCTTCACGGACCGGCTCACCGAACTGCTCGCCGACCACGACGACGCGCTCCTGGCCGCGTACGTCGAGAACGCCGCGCCGCTCCCGTACCACCGGCTGCGCGAGGAACTGGCGGCACAGACCGGGCGGGCCCTGGTGCACCCGGTGTACTTCGGCTCGGCGATCACCGGCGCGGGGGTGGACGCCCTGATCGGCGGGGTGAGGGAGCTGCTGCCCGCGAGCCGGGGCGATGCCGACGGGCCGGTCTCGGGCACGGTCTTCAAGGTGGAACGCGGACCGGGCGGCGAGAAGACGGCGTACGTCCGGATGTTCTCGGGCACGGTACGGGTCCGCGACCGGCTGCCGTTCGGCCGGGGCGACGGGCGGGCCGAGGGCAAGGTGACCGGGATCGGCGTCTTCGACCGGGGCTCGGCCGTGCCCGGGGCGGAGGTCGGCGCGGGCCGGATCGCGAAGCTCCGGGGGCTCGACGGCATCCGGATCGGCGACCCGGTCGGCGTGCCGGACGCGGACGGGCCGAGCCGGTGGTTCGCCCCGCCGACGCTGGAATCGGTCGTGGTGCCCCGCCCGCCCGCGAGGAGGGGCGAACTGCACGCCGCGCTCGCGCAGCTCGCCGAGCAGGACCCACTGATCGATCTGCGGCAGGACGACGTCCGGCAGGAGCTTTCCGTATCGCTCTACGGCGAAGTGCAGAAGGAAGTCATCGAGGCGACGCTCGCCGAAGAATTCGGAATCGGCGTCACCTTCCGCGAGACCACCACCATTTGTCTGGAACGGCCGAACGGAAGCGGCGCGGCGCACGAGATCATCGATCAGGGCGACAATCCCTTTCTGGCGACCGTCGGTCTCAGGGTCGACCCCGCCCCGGCCGGCAGCGGCATTGCGTACCGGCTGGAGGTGGAACTCGGGTCGATGCCCTTCTCCCTGATGAGAGCGGTGGAGGAGACCGTGGGGGAGACCCTGCGGCAGGGAATTCACGGCTGGCAGGTCACCGATTGCGTCGTCACCATGACGCATTCCGGCTACTGGCCCCGCCAGAGCCATTCCCACGCGGTTTTCGACAAGAGCATGTCGAGCACGGCGGGGGACTTCCGGAACCTGACCCCGCTGGTCCTGATGAGCGCGCTGAAGCGGGCCGGGACCACGGTGCACGAGCCGATCCACCGGTTCCGCCTGGAACTCCCCGCGGACCTGTTCGGTCCGGTCCTGCCCGTACTCGCACAGCTGCGGGCCGTCCCCGGGACACCTGTCGTGCACGGTTCCACGTGTGTGCTGGAGGGCGAGATCCCGGTGGCCCGCGTCCACGAACTCCAGCAGCGGCTTCCGGCCCTGACGCGCGGCGAGGGAGTGCTGGAGTCCGACTTCGACCGGTACCGGGCCGTCGTCGGCACACCCCCGGACCGGCCGCGCACGGACCACGACCCGCTCAACCGCAAGGAGTACCTGCTGCGCACGATGCGGAGGGTCGCCGCGGGCGGGGAGGCGCGGTGACCGGGGAGGCGGGGGGGTGGTGACCTGTGGTCCGGACGGCGCCGGTCGTTAGGATCGGGCCGGGCGCCGCGAGGGCCGGGGAGGCGTTTCGCAGCAGCTCGGGGGCCTGGTCATCGATGTGACACGGCGGCGGAGCCGTCGTCGGGAGAAGTGAGCAAACCGTGGCCATGGTGGGCCTGTTCTGGATCGCCGAGGGCGACGTGTACATGGGTGCGAAGCCGTCCGGTCTGGCACCCGGGGTGCGCCTGACCCCCGAGGGTGTGATGGGCCTCGGCGACGGGCAGTCCGGCCTCCACCTGTGGGAGGACGTGCGTGCCCTGACGGTGTCCGACGTCCCCATGAAGTCCCTGAGGCGGCGGGCCGGGATGGCCGGGGGCGTGGCCCTGGAGACGGTGATGAACCTGGTTCTGCCCGAGCGCCCGCTCCGGGCGGGCGAGGCTCCGCCGGCGATGACGCTGCACGTGGAGACGCACGACGGCGACCACCGGCTGACCGCCTACGCCGCCGCGGCCTCCGGCTACTCCCCGGCAGAGGCGAGCCTCTCCGGGGCCCTCCTGTCCCGCCTCACGGAGGGCGCCGCGACGATGTCCACGACGCTCGCCGCGATGTCGGAGTGGGGGCGCACGGAGGGCGGATCGCCCCGGGGCGCGGAGCGGGAGCGGCTGTTGCGGCAGTGGGCGGAGCAGGGGCTCTGACGCAGGGGATCCGATCAAGGGGCCCCGGTCCGAGGCCCCCGATCCGGGGCCTCTGATCGGGGTCTCTTGTGGGGGAGCGGTCACATGGCCGGCGGCTCGGCCCCGTCGGGCAGGCCGAGGAGGTAGAAGTCGGTGCGGCTGCCGTCCGCCTCCACGAGCTGCTTGTCGTAGGTGAAACCCGCCCGTCGTGCGACCGCTGCCGACCGGGAGTTCTCCGGATCCACCCGGATCACTCCCTGGGCCGCCCCCTCGGCTGCGGCGTACCGGCAGATCAGGCGGACCGCACGGGTCACCAGCCCCTGTCCCCGCCAGGCCGGGTAGAGCACGTAGGAGATGTTGACCTGGCCGGGTGCCAGGCCCGCCAATTCGAATCGCAGGTCGATGTAACCCACCAGGGTCGACCGGGAAGCCGTAGCCGTACGGATTCCGAACGCACGCAACGGTCCACGGGCGGCCCATTGCTCGATGCAGTGGCGAAAGTACGCCTCGGTGCCGGCCCGGGTCGCCGGCCCCCCGCTGAGCCACCGGACCTGGAGCTCGTCATCGCCCGCCAGGTGTGCGTCGACGTCGTCCAGGCGCGGCGGAGACAGAGTCACGACCCCGTCCGAAAGGTTCACGTCATGCATGAGGCCACCCTCGGCCCTGCGGCGTCCGGCCCTCAAACGGGTTTCACGTACGCGGAGACCTGCCCGGCCCCGGACACACACGTCCTGGTGCCGTGACCGGCAAAGCTTGCCGGGAGGGGCCCTAGTTCAGCAGGGAGCGCGCCGCCCGTGCCCGGCGCCGGACCTCCTCCGCCGTCGCGGGCTCGACCGCGTCGACCACGTCCGCGTACTCCTCCATCTCCACCGCCCCGCGCAGGAACTGCCCGCTCTGCACGAGCAGCTGCGCACGCTCGTAGCGCAGCCTGGCGGGGTGCGAGGGCAGCAACAGCGAGAGGTCCACGGCCCACAGCGCGACGTCCGTGCGCTCCGGACGGGTCGCGGCCCAGGCCCTGATGTTGTTCAGGACGCGCAGCACGATGTCCAGGGTCCGCGCGGGCGTCAGCATCGACTCGTCGAGCGGCTGCCCGGTCGCCCCCGCCGCCAGCAGCTCCGCGTCCTGCCCGGTCATCGGCCGGCCGCCGTCGAACGGATCGGCCAGCACCCGCTCGTCCGGATCGCCGAAGCCGACGACGAAATGGCCGGGCAGCGCCACCCCGTACACCGGGGCCCCGGCCCGGCGCGCCACCTCGATCCACACCACGGACAGCAGGATCGGCAGCCCCCGGCGGCGCCGCAGCACCTCGTGCAGCAGGGACGACTCCAGCCGCTGGTAGTCCGCCGACGAGCCCGCGAAGCCGCACCGCTCACCGAGCAGCTCGGCGAGGGCCGAGGCCCAGGCCCGGCCGCCCCGCACCCCGTAGGGAAGCCGGCCCGCCAGCTCGTCCAGCTCGATCTGCGCCGCGTCGATCCCGTGCTCGTCCAGGGCGGGATCGGCCACCGCGCCCAGCAACAGGCAGAGCAGCGCGAGGTCGGGCCGCTCCTCGCGCGCCTCCGCGGCGAACCGCCTGCGCAGCTCGTCGGGGTCGGGACGGTCCGGCCGCTCGTGGTGGTGGGGGTCCATCGGGATCGTCCGCCTCCCTCACGCCCACCGGAAGTGGTGGTACAGGTGGTGGACCACGAAACCCATGCTCTCGTACATCGCCCGCGCGCCCTCGTTGTCCGCCTCCACCTGGAGCCACGCCGCCGACGCGCCCTCGTCCAGGGCCCGGCGGGCGAGCGCGGTCATCACGGCGGTGGCCAGCCCCCGGCGCCGGTACGCCGGATCGACCTCGACCGCCATGAAGCCCGCCCACCGGCCGTCCACCACGCACCGGCCGATCGCGGCGGGCACGGAGGCGGTGCCCTCGCCGGACGCGGCGTCGTCGGCCGGTATCGAGGCGAACCACACCGACGGGCCGCCGCGCAGCACCTGGAGGACGTGCGGGCCCGGGGTCTCGAAGCGCTGGTAGCGGGAGAGCCACGCCTCGTCGAGGTCCCGGCTCAGCCGCACCCGCGACACGTCCGCCGCCAGGTCGCCGATCGGCGCCAGCGCGGCGGTCCGCACCTCCGTCGTCACCTCGCGCCGCCAGCCGCGCTCCTCCAGCTCCGCGCAGAGCAGCTCCTGGGTGCCCTCGCCGCCGGTCGCGGCCTGGACGTACGCGGGCAGGCCACGGTCCTCGTACCACTGTCCGACGCGCCGGAGCGCCTCGTCGAGCGGCACGCCCGGATCGCCGAGCGGCAGCACGGAGTTGGCGCGCCGGGTGAACCCCCGCGCCGCGCGCAGCCGCCAGTCGCCCAGTGGCTCGCTCTCCACCGGCTGCCAGGCACGGGCACAGACGGCGGACAGCTCCTCGAAGGAGGCGGCGGGGCCGCGGCGGCGGGCCGGAGCGGCGGGCACGACCTTGCCCGCGACCAACACGGACTCCTCGATCCGGACGGATTCACCGCTCTTCTGTGTGATCGAGAGCACACCGTCGGTCCATGATGTGAGCACTCCGACGGTGTCCGTGAACTTCGCTCCTTGAGGGCCGGCCTCGCACACACGCCGGACTGATACCCGTTTGCCCACGTCATTCGGTGTGATTCGGACCTTGAGCTGTCCGCCGATGGTGAATTCCACAGCTCTGTGTGCCCCTCCTGTTCGGTTCGTGCCCCGGAACGGAGATACTAGGGGTGGGCATCGACGACGCCGCGCTCCCGCGCGAGAGCCAACGCCCTACCGAGGAGGAACGACAGCGTGACCTACGTCATCGCGCAGCCTTGTGTCGACGTGAAGGACAAGGCCTGCATCGAAGAGTGCCCCGTCGACTGCATCTACGAGGGCCAGCGGTCCTTGTACATCCACCCGGACGAGTGCGTCGACTGCGGCGCCTGTGAACCGGTGTGCCCGGTCGAGGCGATCTTCTACGAGGACGACACTCCGGACGAGTGGAAGGACTACTACAAGGCGAACGTCGAGTTCTTCGACGACCTCGGGTCGCCGGGTGGTGCCTCCAAGCTGGGCCTGATCGAGCGCGACCACCCGTTCGTCGCCGCGCTCCCGCCGCAGAACCAGTAGTCGGCGGCCGCCACGTGCACCGCCCCGGTCCCGTACGGCTCGTCACCGTGCGGGGCCGAGGCGTTTTCACACCCGGGTGACGAGTGTCGGGCGATCCGGGCGGTCCGCGTGCTCAGGGCCGGCCGTGTGCTCCGTGTGCTCCTTGCGTTCAGGGCCGGCTGGGCGGGCCGGGCGGTCTGTGCAGCCCGTTCGGCTCGTGCGGTCCGTGCGGCTCGTTCGCGGAACCGGTCGCAGGGCACGTACGCAGAAACTCGTGACCCCGTACGAGAAAGCAGAGAGATTCCGTGTCCGCAGTCTCCTCCCGTCTCCCGGTCTTCCCGTGGGACAAGCTCGCGCCCTACAAGTCGACCGCCGCGGGGCACCCCGACGGCATCGTGGACCTGTCCGTCGGCACGCCCGTCGACCCGGTTCCCGCGCTGATCCAGCAGGCGCTCGTCGCCGCCGCGGACAGCCCCGGCTATCCGACGGTGTGGGGGACCACCGAGCTGCGCGACGCGATCACCGGCTGGCTGCAGCGGCGGCTCGGCGCGGTCGGGGTGACGCACGAGAACGTCCTGCCGGTCGTCGGCTCCAAGGAACTGGTGGCCTGGCTGCCGACCCAGCTCGGCCTCGGCGCGGGCGACAGGGTGGCGTACCCGCGGCTCGCCTACCCCACGTACGAGGTGGGCGCCCGGCTCTGCGGCGCCGAACCCGTCGTCTACGACGACCCGACGGAGCTGGACCCGGCCGGGCTGAAGCTGCTCTGGCTGAACTCGCCGTCCAACCCGACCGGCCGCGTCCTGGCCAAGGACGAGCTGACCCGGATCGTCGCCTGGGCCCGCGAGCACGACGTGCTGGTCTTCAGCGACGAGTGCTACCTGGAACTGGGCTGGGAGGCCGAACCGGTCTCCGTGCTGCACCCGGACGTCTGCGGCAGCACGTACGACGGCATCGTCGCCGTCCACTCGCTCTCCAAGCGCTCCAACCTGGCCGGGTACCGTGCCGCCTTCATCGCGGGCGACGCGGCCGTACTGGGCGAACTGCTGCTGATCCGCAAGCACGGCGGAATGATGACGCCCGCCCCGGTCCAGGCGGCGACGGTCGCGGCACTCGGCGACGACGCGCACGTCACCGAGCAGCGCGAGCGGTACGCGGAACGGCGCACCGCCCTGCGCACCGCCCTGGAGGCGCACGGCTTCCGGATCGAGCACAGCGAGGCCAGCCTCTACCTGTGGGCCACGCGCGACGAACCGTGCTGGGAGACCGTGGCGTACCTGGCGGAGCTCGGCATCCTGGTGGCGCCCGGCGACTTCTACGGGCCGGCCGGCGACCGCTTCGTACGCGTGGCGTTCACGGCGACGGACGAACGGGTCGCGGCAGCGGTCAAGCGCCTGGCCCCGTAGGCGGCCGGTCGGCGGCCGGTGGTCGGTTCGAGGTCGGTACGCGACATGTGCGAGGGGCCTCGGGACGCAACGCGTTCCCGAGGCCCCTCGCACATGCTGCGCCGGTCGGTGGCCGGGGCGGGTCAGCCGAGCGGCAGGCCGCCCTTGGCCGCGCCGCCGAGGGTTTCGCCCGCGTTGCCCGCGAGGCCGCCCGCGGCCTTCTGCACGGTGGGAGCCGCCTGGGTACCGGCCTCGCCGACGGTCTTGCTCGCGACCGGGAGGGCCGTACCGACGAGCTTGCCGCCGGTCTCGTTCGCCGCGTCGGCACCCTGCCGGGACGTGCCGTCGACCGCCCTGCCGAGACCGGCGCCGTCCGCCACCTCGCCGAGAGCGGCGCCGTCGACGGTGGTCAGACCGCCGAGCTCCGGGGCCTGCGGAAGCGCCGCGGCACTCGCGGCTCCGGCCGCGCCGACCACGGGAGCGGCGCCTGCGGCGATCAGCAGCGCGGCACGGGCGATCCGGCGGGTCAGGGGGAGGGACATGATGCTCCTTCGACGGGTGAGGAATCTGTCTGTCCGTTGATCGGACGCAATGACAACCGTCATGAGGGCGGGAGAGGTTGCGGTGGGCCGAGGTAAAGAGTCGGTAACGCACCGCGCGGCCCGCAGCGGCTGAATCCGGTCGGTCCGCGGCTTCCCCGCAGCTCGGATGAATCGTCACTTCTCTTGTGCCGCAAGGGAAATGACGATGGCTCGAAAAGGGGTGGGGGATGTCCCGTCGGCCCGTGTACGGGAACGTCCGGGAAGCGCCGGACGACCGTTGCGGGCGACCGGACGAACTACTGCGCGAGCCCGATCCGGACCCGGCTGGTGCCCGATTCCTTGCGTTCCGTCCGCCAGCCCGCCCCGGCCTCCCACACCCGGCCCGCGTAGGACACCTCGTCGATCCGGAGCGCCTCGGACCGTGCCACCGCCCAGTGCGCGAGCTCCCAGCCGCGCCGGTCCGCGCCCTTCTTCCCGCCCCCGGACGCGCGGGTCGCGCGCACCGGCACCGAGACCGTGCTCGTCGCCGCCGCACCGGCCGCGGACTTCCCGTCCGAGGACGCGTCCCCCTGCGCGGCGGGCAGCACGTCCTTGCCGAAGGCCCGTACCAGCTCGGACCGCACCTTCGCCGCGTCCGCCCCCGCGGCCGTCGCCCGCGGCGGCACACAGTTCAGCGCGGCGGGCGTCCGGCCGGTCAGGGCCGCCGCCAGCAGCGCCGCGTCCGGCTCGTGCTTCGCGTACGCCTGCGGGAAGCCGCTGCGCTGGACCCGCTGTGCGGCGACCGTCAGCGGCAGCCGCGAGTAACCGGGGACCTTCGCCAGGTGCCGGTAGAACTCCCCGGCGGAGTAGACCGGGTCCAGGATCTGCTCCTCGGTGCCCCAGCCCTGCGAGGGACGCTGCTGGAACAGGCCCAGCGAATCCCGGTCGCCGTGCTCGATGTTGCGCAGCCCGGACTCCTGGAGCGCGGTCGCCAGCGCGATCGTCACGGCGCGCTCCGGCATCCCGCGCGAGGTGCCGACCGCCGAGATCGTCGCCGCGTTGGACGCCTGCTCCGGGCTCATCCGGTACGTACGGCTCCCGCCGTCCGAACCGTCGGCGGACTCCACCGTGCAGCCCTCGACGAGCTTGCTGCCGGTCACGTACTGAACGGCCAGATAGCCGCCGAGCGCGGCGAGCACGACAAGAGCCGCCGCGACGCGGAGGAGGCGGCTGCGGCCGGTGCGTCGACCGGTGGAAGGCGCGGAGGACACGGCAGAGGCGGAAGAGACGGTGCGGGGCACGGGGCCACCGTACTGGAGTACAGGACCGGGGCCGAGGGCCCAGGGGCCCTGGTCCGGATCACGACGGGCCCGAGGGGTCCGATCCGCCCCGGACCGGGCGAAAGGCCCTGGTCCCGTACGATCCTGCCCGCTGCCCGCTGCCCGCTGCCCGCTGCCCGCCGCATGGCGCATGGCGCATGGCGCATGGCGCATGGCGCCCGCCGCCCGTGGCCGGCGGTGAGACGTCGCTGCCGATCACGGGCGAGGTCGTTAGGGTCGGTGCCATGCCCGAAACCACACTCGACCTCACCCTGGACGGTCCGGCGCTCACCGCCGCGCTCGTCGACTTCCCCTCGGTCAGCGGTCAGGAGAAGGACCTCGCCGACGCGATCGAATCGGTGCTGCGCACGCTCCCGCACCTGACCGTCGACCGGCACGGCAACAACATCGTGGCCAGGACGCACCTGGGCCGGGCCGAGCGGGTCGTGCTCGCCGGGCACATCGACACCGTGCCGATCGCGGACAACGTGCCGTCCCGGCTCGACGCGGACGGCCTGCTGTGGGGCTGCGGCACCTCCGACATGAAGTCGGGCGTCGCCGTCCAGCTGAGGATCGCCGCGACCGTGCCCGAACCCAACCGCGACCTCACCTTCGTCTTCTACGACAACGAGGAGGTCGCCGCGCACCTCAACGGGCTCGGCCACATCGCCGACGCCCACCCCGACTGGCTGACCGGCGACTTCGCGGTCCTGCTGGAGGGCTCCGACGCCGAGGTCGAGGGCGGCTGCCAGGGCACCCTGCGGGTCTTCCTCCGCACCGAGGGGGAACGTTCCCACTCCGCCCGCAGCTGGATGGGGTCCAACGCCATCCACGCCGCAGCCCCGATCCTGGCCCGCCTCGCCGCGTACGAACCGCGCCGCCCAGTCATCGACGGCCTCGAATACCACGAGGGCCTCAACGCCGTACGGATCGAGGGCGGCGTCGCCAACAACGTCATCCCCGACGCCTGCACCGTCGTCGTCAACTACCGGTACGCCCCCGACCGCACCGCCGAGGAGGCGCTGGCCCACGTCCACGAGGTCTTCGCGGGCTGCGGCGTCGCCGAATTCGTCGTCGACGACCACTCGGGCGCGGCCATGCCCGGCCTCTCCCACCCGGCGGCCGAGGCGTTCATGGCGGCGGTCGGCGGCACCGCCCGGCCCAAGTTCGGCTGGACGGACGTCTCCCGCTTCGGCTCCCTCGGCATCCCCGCCGTGAACTACGGACCCGGCGACCCGCTCCTGGCGCACAAGCGCGACGAGCACGTGAAGGTCGAGCGGATCACCCACTGCGAGGAGCGGCTCCGCTCCTGGCTCACCGGCTGACCCACGGTCTTCCCCTGCCCGTAACCTCTGCCGATCTACCCTGACCTGACAACGGATGGCCGTCGTCGGGCGGCCGTCGATCGTCGTCGGAGGGAGCAGATCATGGGCAACCCCGAGGGAGCACGTGTCCCCGAGGAGCAGCGGCTCGGACCGGTACTGCGCCGCAGGGAACAGGTGCAGCCCGGCACCACCGACCAGCGGCTGCTGGACACCGAGGGCGACTCCGAGTGGGTGCACACCGACCCCTGGCGGGTGATGCGCATCCAGTCGGAGTTCGTCGAGGGCTTCGGCGCACTGGCCGAACTGCCGAGTGCCATCAGCGTCTTCGGCTCCGCCCGCACACCGGCCGGCGGGCCCGACTACGAGGCGGGCGTACGGATCGGCAAGGCTCTGGTCGAGGCGGGCTTCGCGGTGATCACCGGGGGCGGGCCCGGCGCGATGGAGGCGGCGAACAAGGGGGCGCGGGAGGCGAAGGGCGTCTCGGTCGGCCTCGGCATCGAGCTGCCCTTCGAGTCGGGCCTCAACCCGCACGTCGACATCGGCGTGAACTTCCGCTACTTCTTCGTCCGCAAGACGATGTTCGTGAAGTACGCGCAGGGCTTCGTCGTGCTGCCCGGCGGCCTCGGCACCCTGGACGAACTCTTCGAGGCCCTCACCCTCGTCCAGACGGGCAAGGTGACCCGCTTCCCGATCGTGCTGTTCGGCACCAAGTACTGGAGCGGCCTCGTGGACTGGCTGCGGGACACGGTGGTGGCCCAGGGCAAGGCGTCCGAGCACGACCTGTTGCTGTTCCACGTCACGGACGACGTGGACGAGGCGGTCGACCTCGTGACGAAGGAGGTAGGCCGGTAGGCGACCCGGCTCCCGCGACAACGGCGTCGGGGCGGGCGCCCGCCCCGACGCCCGCCCTCTTCACGTTTTGACGCTCGCGGTCTTCCCGTCCCGCGCTCGCGGTTCTCAGGCCAGCCCGCGGCGGGCCACCGCGGGCTCCCGGTGACCGGCGATCGACGCCACCATGTCCAGGACCTGCCGGGTCTCCGCCACCTCGTGCACCCGGTAGACCTGCGCGCCCAGCCACGCCGACACGGCCGTCGTCGCCAGCGTCCCGAGCACCCGTTCCTTCACCGGCCGGTCGAGCGTCTCGCCGACGAAGTCCTTGTTGGACAGCGACACCAGGACCGGCCAGCCGGTCTCCGTCATCTCGCCGAGCCGCCGGGTCGCCTCCAGGGAGTGCCGGGTGTTCTTCCCGAAGTCGTGACCGGGGTCGATCATGATCCCGTCCGGCCGCACCCCGAGCGCGACCGCCCGCTCGGCCAGCCCCACCGTCACCCGCAGGATGTCCGCCATCACGTCCTCGTACACGACCCGGTGCGGCCGGGTCCGGGGCTCGGCGCCGCCCGCGTGTGTGCACACCAGCCCGGCGCCGTACCGCGCGGCGACCTCCGCGAGCTTCGGGTCGAAACCGCCCCACGCGTCGTTCAGCACGTCCGCCCCGGCCTCGCAGACCGCCGCGCCCACATCGTGCCGCCAGGTGTCGACGCTGATCACCACGTCCGGGTGGCGGCGGCGCACCTCCGCGACGAACCCCACCGTGCGGCGGGCCTCCTCCTCGGCGGTCACCTCTTCGCCGGGGCCCGCCTTCACGCCCCCGATGTCGACGATCGCCGCGCCGTCCGCGACCGCCTGCTCGACCCGGGCGAGCGCAGGTTCGTCCCGGAACGTCGCGCCCCGGTCGTAGAAGGAATCCGGGGTGCGGTTCACGATCGCCATGATCACCGGCTCGTGCGCATCGAATTCGCGCCGTCCCAGCCTGAGCGCACCGCTTCGCATCCCGTGTCTCTCCTCCGGTAGATCGCCCCGTGGGGCGCCTGCACCCCTGGGCCGTGTCCGCCAAGTTATCGCCTGGTCCCGGCCGTCGGTCCCACGGTCCCAGCCGGGCCGGGCCCCGGTTGTCGGTGCCGCATGGCACGATCGGACCCGGACAGGTTTCCGCTCCCGGGGAGATGCGCGTGTTCTGGTTCTTGCTGCTGTCGATGGTGGTGGTCGTGGCCGCGGTCACCCTCGCGGTGGTCGGCGGGGGGAAGAGCGCGGTCCTCCAGGACGTGGCGCCCGAGCAGCCGGCCGACCCGCTGCCCGCGACACGCCCGGTCGGCCGCGCGGACGTCGACGCGCTGCGGCTCCCGGTGGTCGCGCGCGGCTACCGCATGACGGAGGTGGATGAGGCGCTCGACCGCCTCGGCGCCGAACTCGCCGAGCGGGACGCCCGGATCGCGGAGCTGGAGTCGGCGCTGGCGGGTGCCCAGGCGACCGCGGTCGGTGGCCCCGACCTGTTCAAGCATCCGGCCCCGGAGCCGGGCGAGGAGCGCCCGAGAGCGCCGTGGGAGCCGCCCGAGCCGGAGCCCCGCCACCCCGGAGAGGAGCCCCGGCGATGAGCGGCGGAGCCGTGGCCGCCCAGGACGGCGGTCTGCGCTGCCCGTGGGGACTGGCCACCGATGACTACCTCGCGTACCACGACACCGAATGGGGCCGCCCCGTCCACGGCGACGACGCCCTCTTCGAACGGCTCTGCCTGGAGGCGTTCCAGTCGGGCCTGTCCTGGCTGACGATCCTGCGCCGCCGCGAGGGCTTCCGCTCCGCCTTCGCCGGATTCAAGATCCCCGCGGTGGCGGAGTTCACCGGCGCCGACGAGGAACGCCTCCTCGCCGACACCGGCATCATCCGCAACCGGGCCAAGATCGAGGCCACCCTCGCCAACGCCAAGGTGCTGGCCGGCTGGTCCGCCGGTGAGCTGGACGAGGTGATCTGGTCCCACGCCCCCGACCCGGTGGGCCGCCCCGCCCCGCGCACCCTCGGCGACGTCCCCGCCGTCACGCCCGAGTCGACGGCGCTGGCCAAGGACCTCAAGAAGCGCGGCCTGCGCTTCGTCGGACCCACGACGGCCTACGCCCTGATGCAGGCGTGCGGCCTGGTCGACGACCACCTGGCCGACTGCGTGGCACGCGGCACCGGCACGTAGCCCGACGGTCGGCGGCCGACGGACCGACAGACCACCGGAGGGCCCGGGGCCCGGCGCTACCGGGGCCCCGGGCGCTCGGGCTTCTCGGAGTACCGGACGCCCGGGTTCTCGGCGCTACCGGCCGAGGTACTTCGGCTTCTCCTTGTTCAGGAACGCCTGTACCGCGATTGTGTGGTCCTCGGAGGCGCCCGCCCGGCTCTGGAGCTCCTCCTCCTTCTCCAGCGCCTCGTCGAGCGTGCGGCCGGCGCCGTGGGCCAGGGACTCCTTGAGCGCGGCGTACGCCACCGTGGGGCCGGACGCCAGGGTGCGGGCCACGGCGGCGGCCTCGGCGGCCAGGTCGGCCGCGGGTACCAGCTTGTTCACGATGCCCAGTTCGTACGCGTCCTGCGCGGAGATCGAGCGCGGGAAGAGCAGCAGATCGGCGGCGCGGCTCTGCCCGATCAGCCGGGGCAGCGTCCACGAGACGCCCGAGTCGGCGGTGAGGGCGACACCGGCGAACGAGGTGTTGAACGAGGCGGTGTCGGCGACCACCCGGTAGTCGCAGGCGAGCGCGAAGCCGAAACCGGCGCCCGCGGCGATGCCGTTGACCCCGGCGACGACCGGCTTGGGCATCCCGGTGAGGGCCCGGACGATCGGGTTGTAGTGCTCCCGCACGGTGCTCAGCGCGTCGCCGCCGCCCGACTGGGCCTCGGCGAGCTTGGCCACGTGCTCCTTCAGGTCCTGACCCACGCAGAAGGCGCGCCCGGTCGCGGTGAGCAGAACGGCCCGTACGGCGGCGTCGGCGGAAGCGGCCTCCAGCGCGTCCCGGAGCGCCACCTTGGCCGCCGTGTTCATGGCGTTCATCGCGTCGGGGCGGTTGATGGTGATCGTCGCGAGTCCGTCGCTCACCTCGTAGAGCACGCTGTCCGCCATGTGATCGGCCATTTCGTTGTCCCCTCCGGACCTCGGGCAAAGCCTGTCCAGGCAAGCATGGCCGACCGGGGCGGAAGCCGACATGTGACCTGCGTCTAACAATTGCACCCCGTCGGAGGGGCGAGGGCGGCGGAGTATCGCAGGTCGATCGCCGAAATGGGTGGTTTTGCGAGAGTGCGTTGCACAAGCGATGCCGACCGAGGTTGGTCATCGGGGTCTGTGATGCGGGATAATGGCTTGGAAGCAATGTGTTCGATGCCGGTGACACAGCGCCTGTCAGTGGGGCCGCCGGTTGCGATGAGCTGGTTTCAGGAAGGGGAACGAGCATGGCGGCCATGAAGCCGCGGACGGGCGACGGCCCGCTCGAGGTGACAAAGGAGGGGCGGGGCATCGTCATGCGCGTTCCGCTCGAAGGCGGCGGTCGGCTTGTCGTGGAGCTGACGCCGGACGAGGCCGATGCACTCGGCGACGCCCTCAAGAAGGTCGTCGGCTGAACAGAGGCGTTCACTCTTCATCACTGCCCCGGCACGGTGTCCGTGCCGGGGCAGTGATGCGTTCACGATGATCCGGGGCCGGGCCGCCCCCACGGCACCGGCCGCTCAGCCCCGCCGCACGGCGCACAGCAGCCCGTCGCCCACCGGCAGCAGCGTCGCCATCAGCTCCTGGCTCTCCCGCACCGCGCGCAGCAGCTCCCGCAGCCGCAGCACCTCCGCGGGCTGGGCCGCGGAGTCGACCGTCCGGCCGTCGGCGAAGACGCCCTCGAAGCAGACGAGGCCGCCGGGGCGCAGCAGGCGCAACGATTCAGCGAGGTAATCCAGGCTCTCCAGCCGGTCGCCGTCGCAGAACACGAGGTCGTATCCGCCGTCCGCGAGCCGCGGCAGTACGTCCAGGGCGCGGCCGGGAATGAAACGGGAGCGATTGGCGGCGAAGCCCGCGGCCCGGAACGCCTCGCGGGCGAACTGCTGCCGCTCGGGCTCCGGGTCGACCGTGGTCAGCACCCCGTCGGGCCGCATGCCGTGCAGCAGATAGAGGCCGGACACGCCGGTGCCGGTGCCGATTTCGGCCACCGCTTTGGCGTCCGTCGTGGCAGCGAGCAGGCGCAGCGCTGCGCCGGTGCCTGGCGACACCGAGCGGAGCCCTGCTTCCCGGGCCCGGTCCCTGGCCCAGCGCACTGCTCCGTCCTCGGCGACAAAGGCGTCGGCGAACGCCCAGCTCGTCTGCCGGTTGGCGGTAATGACCCTCTCCTGTCCCCGTAGTTGGCGCAACGGTGACTGTATCCGCTGCACCCGGGAACCCGCAGATGGGACCGGGCGTTATGAGGAGGCGGGGGAAAGCCCGTGGGACCGGCCCCGCGGATCGGGTCCGGAGAGCCACGGGCCGGTGCTTTCCGGGGGCGACCCCCGGCCCCAGCAGGAAAAAGGCTTATCCGGAGCTAACGGGCGAGGTGGCTATGGTAGGGACTCCACTGGACACCACCAGAGCCGACAGGGGAGGTGCGGCTGCGCCTGTGGATCGGAGAGGAGCGCTGCGGCGCTTTCTCAGGTCGGCGGGTGAGCCGAAATCCGTGACCTACATCGCTGACCGTTCTTCCAACGACTCCGCACCGACCGCGACCTTCGCCTCCGATGCGGACTCCCAGGCGTGGACACCGCCCTCATGGGAAGAGATCGTCAGCACGCACAGCGGCCGGGTCTACCGCCTCGCCTACCGGCTGACGGGCAACCAGCACGACGCCGAGGACCTCACCCAGGAAGTCTTCGTCCGCGTGTTCCGGTCGCTGTCGACCTACACGCCCGGCACCTTCGAGGGCTGGCTGCACCGCATCACGACCAACCTGTTCCTGGACATGGTCCGGCGCAAGCAGCGGATCCGCTTCGACTCCCTCGGCGACGACGCCGCCGAGCGGCTGCCGAGCCGCGAGCCGTCCCCGCAGCAGGTCTTCAACGACAGCCACTTCGACGCGGACGTCCAGCAGGCGCTGGACACCCTCGCGCCCGAGTTCCGTGCCGCCGTCGTGCTCTGCGACATCGAGGGCCTCTCGTACGAGGAGATCGCGGCGACGCTGGGCGTGAAGCTCGGCACCGTGCGCAGCCGTATCCACCGTGGCCGCTCGCACCTGCGCAAGGCGCTGCAGCACCGTTCGCCCGCGGCCCGTGCCGAGCAGCGCTCGCTGGCGGGCGCGGTACTGGCGGGGGAGGGCGGAACGGCGTGAGTGGCACAGGTCCGACCCCCGCGGAACAACACCTGGGGGACCGCCTCGCCGCGCTTGTCGACGGCGAGCTCGAACACGACGCCAGGGACCGGGTGCTCGCCCACCTCGCGACCTGCGCCAAGTGCAAGGCCGAGGCCGCGGACCAGCGGCGTCTGAAGAGCGTCTTCGCGCAGTCCGCCCCGCCCTCGCCGTCCGAGGGGTTCCTCGCCCGGCTGCAGGGACTTCCCGGCGGGCCGGGAGGTGACGGCGACGACGAGGGAAGACCGTTCGGCGGCACCGGACGCTTCGCCGGCGGGCTCTTCCCCGCGATCCAGCCGTCCGGCAGTCGCCCCGACACGCCGGGGAGTTCTCCGCTCGGAGGCTTCGGCTTCCTGCCCGCCCCGCACGGCTCGACCGCGGTGCTGCCGGGCAGCTCCTCGCGTTCCGGCTTCCGGATCCATGAGGTGGGACGCGAGGCGGACCGTTCGCCCTGGCGCGGCCGGAGATTCGCCTTCGCGGCGGCGAGCGCCGTCTCGCTGGCGGCCATCGCCCTCGGCGGCGCCCTGCCCACGGGCTCCGGGAGCGGTGCCGCGGCCCGCGCTTCCGGCTCCGGCTCGGGGAACGCGGTGACCCCCTTCGACACCACTGCGCGCGGCGAGGGCGGCAGCCCGGCCGGCCGTCGCAACGGCAGCGGCGGCCCCGGCAGGTTCACGGCGACGGAGGAGGGCGGCAGCCCGGCCGCGACGGTCCCGTCGGCCGCGCCGAGCGCGGCGCCCGCGGCCGCCCCCGCGACGTCGGCCGCGCCCGAGCCGCTGTCCACCGGGAGTCTGGTGGGCGGACCCTTCACCACGCAGGTCCTGACGGACGTGTCCGCCCCGGTCCTGATGAACGTCTCCGCGCCACCCCTGATACGCCCGACCGACCCCACCCCGCTCTTCGCCAAGGTGCTCGGACGCCTCGCCCCGCAACCCACGACGCCCTACACCCCGCCACCGCCGTCGTCGTGGACGCAACCCTCGGCCTCGGCCCTTCCCACCCCCACCGAGCGCGGCCTGCCGCTTTCCGTCCGTCGCTGACCGGGGTCTGCGCAAGCATTCGCAAACCTGGTTGAATTCCTGGAGCAGTTCCGGGAGGGACGCCCCTGCCGGGGCGTGCACGGGCCAGTTGAGGCAGTTGCGGGGAGAGCATGGAAGACGGGAAGTCCACCGGGCCGAAGGCGAAGTGGTGGAGCCGCCCCACACCGGGACGCACCACCCGTACAACGCCGGACGAGCCCTCGTCCCCCGTCGAGGACGCGCCGCCCGCGGCCGAGGCCGCGGGCGCGCCGACGGACGCGACGGCCGTGCTCCCGGCGGCGGACACCGTACCGGCGCCCGCGGGCGGAGAGCCGTTTGCGCCGGACGACTCCCGCACCACCGGGGCACCCACCGCCGCCGGGCCCCACGCCCCGGCGGCGGACACCCCCGTCACCACCGACACACCGCCCCGCCCTCCGGCCCCCGAGGCCCCGGCCCCGGCCGTCGGGCCCATGGCGTCCGGGCAGCCGATGAAGCCGCTGCACGAGCCCGACGAGTACAGCACCCCGCCCTACGGCGGCCCCGGCCCCTGGGCGCCCGCGCCCCCCGTGCAGCGGCCGGTCCCGACCCCCGCGCACGGCACCTCCGTACCCCCGCAGTACGCGGGAACGAACGGAGCGGGCATCCCCGCACCACTCGCCCCGGCCTCCTCGGCACAGGCCGCGCCCGCCCCCGGCTTCACGCCCCCGCCCCACACGTCCCAGCAGCCGCACCCCCCGCACTCCCAGGCCGCCCCCGCCCCGCTCCAGCCGCAGCCGACGCAGTGGCTCCAGTACGACCCCTGGGGCGCGCCCCGGCAGCCGCTCACCGCCAACCCGGGCCCGCCGCTCGGGGCCGACACCGGCCGCAAGAAGCAGCGACGCGGCTCCCTCCTCATCGGCGCGGTGCTGCTCGCCCTGGTGGCGGGGGGCATCGGCGGCGGCATCGGCGCCTACGTCGAACGCAACGGCGGCCTCACCCGGATCGAGCTGCCGCAGGCCGGCCGCGACAGCGGCGGTCGGGCCCCCGACAGCGTCGCCGGGATCGCCGCCAGCGCCCTGCCGAGCGTGGTCACCCTGCACGTCAGCGGCACCGGCGAGTCCGGCACCGGCACCGGCTTCGTCCTCGACAAGTCCGGCCACATCCTCACCAACAACCACGTCGTCGCCCCGGCCGGTTCGTCCGGCGACATCACCGTGACGTTCAGCGGCGGTGAGACGGCGCGCGGCGAGATCGTCGGCAAGGACAGCGGCTACGACCTGGCCGTGGTCAAGGTCTCCGGCGTCTCCGGCCTCAAGCCGCTGCCGCTGGGCAACTCCGACAACGTGCAGGTCGGCGACCCGGTGGTGGCCATCGGCGCCCCCTTCGACCTGTCCAACACCGTGACCTCCGGCATCATCAGCGCCAAGGACCGGCCGATCACCGCGGGCGGCGAGAAGGGCGACGGCAGCGACATCAGCTACGTCGACGCGCTGCAGACCGACGCCCCGATCAACCCGGGCAACTCCGGCGGCCCGCTCGTCGACGGCCAGGCCCGGGTCATAGGCATCAACAGCGCCATCCGCGCCGCCGACAGCGGTTCGTCGGGCGAGGGCGGCCAGGCCGGCTCCATCGGCCTCGGCTTCGCCATCCCGATCAACCAGGGCAAGCGGGTCGCCGAGGAACTGATCAACACCGGCCGGGCCACCCACCCGGTGATCGGCGTCACGCTCGACATGAAGTACACCGGGGACGGCGCCCGGGTCGGCACCAAGGGCGCGGGCGGCAACCCCGCGGTGACGCCCGGCGGCCCCGGGGCCAAGGCCGGCATCAGGCCCGGCGACATCATCACCGAGGTCGACGGACAGCGGGTGCACAGCGGCGAGGAACTGATCGTGAAGATCCGCGCGCACCGCCCCGGAGACCGGCTCGACCTCGGTCTGACACGCGGTGGTAAAGACCTGTCCATCTCTTTGACTCTCGGGTCGGCAACCGGCACGTGACGGCCCGCGCGCGCTACCGCGACGACAGTTTCGACGGGTACCGTGGGCCCGGTCCGGACCTCGACCGACACGGCCCCGGAGAACACGAGGAGCAACAGGGTGTTCAATGACATAGGCGTACTCGAGCTGGTGACGCTCGGGATCCTGGGCGTGCTGGTCTTCGGCCCGGACAAGCTGCCCAAGGTCATCCAGGACGCCTCGCGCTTCATCCGCAAGGTCCGTGAGTTCTCGGAGAGCGCCAAGGAGGACATCCGCACGGAGCTCGGCCCGGAGTTCAAGGACTTCGAGTTCGAGGACCTCAACCCCAAGACGTTCGTCCGCAAGCAGCTCATGGACGGCAACGACGACCTGGGGCTGAAGGAGATCCGCGAGAGCTTCGACCTGCGCAAGGACCTGAACGAGATCACCGACGCGGTGAACGGTCGGGAGAGCGCGGCCGTGGAGTCCGCCGACTCGCCCGGCGGCGTGTCGAGCAGCCCGGCGATCACCGCCGCCAACGGCTCCGCAGGCGCTCCCGACCTGCTCAAGAAGCGTGACCAGCCGGTCAGGGACAATCACCCGCCCTTCGACGCCGACGCCACCTGACCCCCCGCCAACCGGGCTCGTCCGGACGGTATGGCTATTCTCCATCTGTCCGGAAGTGAGTACGCCCGTCGGGGGGCGGGCCGCTCCGGGCCCAACGGATCGAGGAGGCGGCCGGGCAGATGGGGACGACGAGTCGGGTGGGCGCGGAAGACGCGCCGAGCACAGTCACCGCAGAGGGGAGTCCGGTGGCCCGGCGTATCGTCGACGGCTACCTGGCGGCCGGATTCCCCTGGTACGGACTGGACGAGGCCTTCACCGGGCCGCGTTGGCTGATGCAGGTGGGCACCGCCGCCGACGGCGCGGTGCAGCACGGTTCCGTCGGACACGGCGACGAGCCGTCGGTGCGGGCGGACGCGGGCGAGGAGAAGCAGCGGTTCGCCGTCGTCGTGTCACTGGGCAGCAGCCCGGTGCGGCGCAGCGGCGACGGCACGGGGGTGCTGGACGCGACCACGGTCTCCTCCGCCGCCTGGCTGGCCGGGTCGGGGCTGCTCGCCTACACCTGGCCGCCGCAGCTGGACCACGCCCTGCGCGACGACTGGCTGGACCAGCAGACGGAGACGGCGTTCGCGCTCGCCGACGACCTGGAGGGCCCCGTCTGGTCGGTGCTGTCCCTGCCGGTGGACGGCGTCCCCGTGCCGTTCCACTACCGCGAGTCCGAGTTCGGCTGGGTACTGGCGGGTTCGGCGCCCGGCGGGGTGCACATCGGCGCGTACGGGCGGGGCATGAGCGCGTACGGGCTGGGCTTCTCGGTGATCGGCGACATCGCGTCGTACGCGTAGCCGGTCCGGGGTACGAACGGTGCGGGGCGGTGACCGGGCGGAAGCCGGTCACCGCCCCGCCGTCTCAGAACTTGTTGCGCGGGGTGATGCCCAGCGACATGCCCGACAGGCCGCGCCGGCGGCCGCCCAGCTTGTCCGCGATGGTGCGCAGCGCCTTGCCGGCCGGGGAGTCGGGGTCCGACAGGACGACCGGCTTGCCCTCGTCGCCGCCCTCGCGCAGCCGCACGTCGATCGGGATGGAGCCGAGCACCGGCACCTCCGCGCCGACCGTCCTCGTCAGGCCCTCGGCGACCTTCGCACCACCACCGGTGCCGAACACGTCGACCATCTCGTCGCAGTGCGGGCACGGCATGCCCGACATGTTCTCGACGACACCGACGATCTTCTGGTGGGTCTGCACGGCGATCGAACCGGCCCGCTCGGCCACCTCGGCCGCCGCCTGCTGCGGGGTCGTGACCACCAGGATCTCGGCGTTCGGCACGAGCTGGGCCACCGAGATCGCGATGTCACCGGTGCCCGGCGGCAGGTCGAGCAGCAGGACGTCCAGGTCGCCCCAGTACACGTCGGCGAGGAACTGCTGGAGCGCGCGGTGGAGCATCGGGCCGCGCCACACCACCGGGGTGTTGCCCGGTGTGAACATGCCGATGGAGATGACCTTCACGCCGTGCGAGGACGGCGGCATGATCATGTTCTCGACCTGGGTCGGCTTCCCGTCCGCGCCGAGCATCCGCGGCACGCTGTGCCCGTAGATGTCCGCGTCCACGACCCCGACCTTGAGGCCGTCGGCCGCCATCGCCGCAGCGAGGTTCACCGTGACGGAAGACTTGCCGACGCCGCCCTTGCCGGACGCGACCGCGTAGACCCGGGTCAGCGAGCCGGGCCTGGCGAACGGCACCTCGCGCTCCGCCGTACCGCCGCGCAGCGAGGCCGCCAGCTCCTTGCGCTGCTCGTCGCTCATCACGTCCAGCGTGACGTCGACCCGGGAGACGCCCTCGACACGGGACACCGCGTCCGTCACGTTCTTGGTGATCGTCTCGCGCATCGGGCAGCCCGAGACCGTGAGATAGACCGTGACAGCGACTGCACCGTCAGCGTCGATCTCGACCGACTTCACCATGCCGAGCTCGGTGATCGGGCGGTGGATCTCCGGGTCGTTCACTGTCGCCAGTGCCTCAAGCACCGCGTCTTCCGTAGCCATACCTCGATAGTACGGGTGAGTGCAGTGTTCCTTGAGGGTGGTGGTGGGCCACGGGAGGGCGGTACGGCGCACACTGCTACGCGCGAGTAGCCCCCGTCAGCGCTCTTCGTCGCTCTCGGCCGGGAGCAGCGCCCCCCGGTCGTCCAGGTCCTTCACGAGATCTTCCAGCTCGGAGCGGATCCAGTCCCGGGTGGCGACCTCGCCGAGCCCCATCCGGAGCGACGCGATCTCCCTGGTGAGGTACTCGGTGTCCGCGATGGAGCGCTCGTTCTGCTTGCGGTCCTGCTCGTGGGTGACCCGGTCGCGGTCGTCCTGGCGGTTCTGCGCGAGCAGGATCAGCGGGGCCGCGTAGGACGCCTGGAGCGAAAGCATCAGCGTCAGGAAGATGAACGGGTACGGGTCGAACCGCAGGTACGCGGGCGCGAAGACGTTCCACATCAGCCAGACGACGATGACCAGCGTCATCCAGACGATGAACCGTCCGGTGCCCAGGAAGCGGGCGATCCGCTCGGAGAGCCGGCCGAACGCCTCGGGGTCGTAGTCGGGCAGCACCTTCCGGCGCGGGCCCTTCGGCTGGTCCAGCCGGTGGCGAGGCGGGCGCACGATGCCGGAGGCGCCCACCGGTGCCGCCTTCGAGCGGTCCTCAGCGGCCACGGGCCACCCCCTCCTCGCTGTGGAAGTCGGTCTCCCGCCAGTCCTCGGGCAGCAGGTGGTCGAGCACGTCGTCGACCGTCACCGCGCCGAGCAACGACCCGCTCTCGTCCACGACGGGGACCGAGACCAGGTTGTACGCGGCCAGATAGCTCGTCACGGCCGGCAGCGGGGTGTCCGGCGTCAGGGGGACGAGATCGCTGTCCACGACCGAGCTGACCAGGGTGTACGGCGGATCGCGCAGCAGTCGCTGGAAGTGCACGGTGCCCAGGTACTTGCCGGTCGGCGTCTCGTCCGGCGAACGGCACACGTACACCTGGGCGGCGAGCGCCGGGGACAGATCGGCCTGCCGGACCCGGGCGAGGGCGTCGGCGATCGTCGCGTCCGGCCGCAGGATGATCGGCTCGGTCGTCATCAGACCGCCCGCGGTCCGCTCCTCGTACGACATCAGCCGCCGCACGTCGGCCGCGTCGTCCGGCCGCATCAGTGTCAGCAGCCGCTCCTTGTCCTCCTCCGGCAGCTCGGACAGCAGGTCGGCCGCGTCGTCCGGGTCCATCGCCTCCAGGACGTCGGCGGCACGTTCCTCCTGGAGCTTGCCGATGATCTCCACCTGGTCGTCCTCGGGCAGCTCCTCCAGGACGTCGGCGAGCCGGTCGTCGTCGAGCGCGGCGGCCACCTCGGCCCGCCGCTTGGGCGACAGGTGGTGCAGCGCGTTGGCCACGTCCGTCGGGCGCAGCCGCTCGAAGGTGGCGACCAGCGTCTCGGCGCCCTGCCCCACCTCCTCCAGCGAGAACCCGCTGACGGCCGACCAGTCGACCGTCAGGGTCTCGCCCTTGCGGCGCAGCGCCCCGGCCTTGCCCCTGCGCACGAAGTACTTGTCGATCTCCCAGTCGCGGCGGGCCGGGAGCTGCTGGATCGCGACGTCGAGGACGGTGACCTCCTCGCCGGTCTCCACGAGACGCACCCGCCGGTCGAGGAACTCGCCGAGCACCAGGCGCTCGGTGGGCCGTTGCTCGAAGCGCCGCATGTTGACCACGCCGGTGGTGATGACCTGACCGGACTCGACGCCCGTCACCCGGGTCATCGGAAGGAAGATCCGGCGGCGGCTGAGCACCTCGACGACCAGGCCGAGCAGCCGGGGCGGCCGGCCGCCGACCCGCAGCATCGCGACCAGATCGCGGACCCGGCCCACCTGGTCGCCGTTGGGATCGAAGACCGGAACGCCGGAGAGGTGCGAGACGAAGACCCGGGGGGCGCCTGCCGCCATGGTGTGCGCCTCCTTCTTCCGTGCGAGGTTTCCGTGTCCGGCCCGTTTGGTGGTCAATCGACCGTTATGACGTGATCAGGCTAGCCCGTACCGCTCGGGGCCTGCGCGGTGGGCCCGTCCGTACGGCTCCCTGCCGGAAGGCGGGTGCGGCACAGGTACGCTGCCGTCTGCCACCCCCGCCACGCAGATGAGAGGCAGTGCGCCCGTGACCCCTCCCGCCCCGCCCGTCCGGGCCCGACGCCGCACCGCCCTCGCCGTGGCGCTCTGTGCCGGGCTGACCGCCGCGCTCACGGCATGCGGTGGCGAGGACCCGGACGAGGGGACCAACGGCGTCGGCAGGCTGACCGCCACGCAGATCGAGAAGAAGGCGCAGAAGGCGGCGGACTCCGCCCCCGCGGTGCGCCTCGCCGGGGCGCTGGTCGGCAAGGGCGGCACGTACAAGCTCGACATGCAGCTCAAGGCGGAGGGCGGCACGGGCTCCGTCGTCTCGAAGAACAGCACCTTCGAACTGCTGCGCATCGGCGACGAGCTCTACCTGAAGGCGGACGCCGGGTTCTGGAGCCACGACGAGGGGGCCGGTGCCGACAGCGAGGCGGGCGGGGCCGCCGCCGACAAGCTCCGGGACAAGTACGTGAAGGTGCCCCAGGACGACCCCACGTACAAGCAGCTGCGCGGCTTCACGGACAAGAAGACGCTGCTGGACGGCCTGCTCACGCTGCACGGCACCCTCGCCAAGGGGGACCGGAAGGAGATCGGCGCGACCCGGACCATCCAGATCGCCGGCGACGAGGGCGCGGGCGGCACGCTCGACGTCTCGCTGGAGGGCACCGCGTACCCGCTGCGCTTCGCGCGCGGCGGCGGCGGGGGGACCGTCATGCTGTCGGACTGGGGCAAGGACTTCACCCTGGAGGCGCCGGAGAAGGAGGACACCGTCGACTACGGGAAGCAGTTGCCGAGGACGACGTCCTGACTCCGGGCCCGGACGGGCCCCCGGCCTCGCAGGGCGGTACAGCTAGTGCTGTGGCCGGAAGGGTTCACCGGCTCGCGACGCCCGGCACGGCACCTCGCCGCGTTGTCGCATCACCCGAGTACGTCCAGTACGCGGGCAATGCTCCGCCTTGCGATGCACCGCACCGGACGCCGCGAGCTTTCCGGCAAACCCTTCCGGCCACAGCACTAGCGCTTGCGGCCGCGCTTGAGGAGCAGGCGCGGCAGCCCGGCGGGGATCGGGCGGCGCGTCGTCGCGGGCGTCGGCAGGGGCGCCGCGGCCAGGGAGCCGTCCGGCAGCTCCGTACGGAACGCACCGGGCGTCAGCCGCAGCACCCGGCACTCCCGGGCCCACCGCTCCGTCATCAGCTCGGCGTCCGGCGCGTTCAGCCGCTTGCCCTTCAGCTCGGCGACCGCGGCCTCCCACTCCGGGGAGTGCGGCGCGAGCTCCGTCACCGCGGCCGTCCAGGCGACCAGCCTGCCGCCCTTGTCCTTGCTGCGCACGGTCACCTCGGCGGCGGCCCCGTCGCCGAGCCCGGCCGGGAACGGCTGCTCGCCGGGGCCGTCCCCGACCAGGTGCGCCGCGCCCTCGTGCCACACGTGCCACAACGCCCGTGCGGGGCCGGTGCCCCGTACCCAGATCAGGCCGGACTTCTTGGTGGCTTCCTCGACGAGGGCCCGGCCCAGCGGCAGGTCGGCGGCGGCAGCAGTCATGCCCGAACTCTATGGGATCGGCCGGGACCGGGACCGGGGCCGGGTCGTCGGCCGACGGGCCGACGGACCGGGCGTCAGAGCCAGCCGTTGCGCTTGAGCGTGCGGTGGATGGAGAAGCAGACCACGCCGATGACGCCCAGCACCATCGGGTAGCCGTACCGCCAGCCCAGCTCGGGCATGTGCTTGAAGTTCATGCCGTAGACGCCGCAGATCATCGTCGGCACGGCGACGATGGCCGCCCAGGACGTGATCTTGCGCATGTCCTCGTTCTGCGCGACGGTCGCCTGCGCCAGGCTGGCCTGGAGGATCGAGTTCAGCAGTTCGTCGAAGCCGATGACCTCCTCGTGCACCCGTGCCAGGTGGTCGGCCACGTCCCGGAAGTACTTCTGGATGTCGGGGTCGACCAGCCGCATGGGCCGCTCGCTCAGCAGCTGCATCGGCCGCAGCAGCGGCGACACCGCCCGCTTGAACTCCAGTACCTCGCGCTTCAGTTGGTAGATCCGGCCCGCGTCCGAGCCGCGCGGACTGCCCTTCGCCGGGGTGGAGAAGACCTCGATCTCCACCTCGTCGATGTCGTCCTGCACGGCCTCGGCCACCGCGATGTAGCCGTCGACGACGTGGTCGGCGATGGAGTGGAGGACCGCGGAGGGGCCCTTGGCGAGCAGCTCGGGGTCGTCCTGGAGCCGGTGGCGCAGCGCCCGCAGCGAGCCGTGCCCGCCGTGCCGCACGGTGATGACGAAGTCCCGGCCGGTGAAGCACATCACCTCCCCGGTCTCCACCACCTCGCTGGTGGCGGTGAGTTCGGCGTGCTCGACGTAGTGGATGGTCTTGAAGACCGTGAAGAGCGTGTCGTCGTACCGCTCCAGCTTCGGCCGCTGGTGGGCGTGGACGGCGTCCTCGACGGCGAGCGGGTGCAGCCCGAACTCCCGGGCGATGCCCGCGAATTCCTGCTCGGTGGGCTCGTGCAGACCGATCCAGGCGAAGCCGCCCTTCTTCCGCACTTCGAGCATCGCCTCGTGCGGGGTGCGACAGCCCTCGTGCTCCACGCGCCGGCCGTCGCGGTAGACCGCGCAGTCGACGACCGCGCTGGAGGCGGACGGGTCGCGGGTGGTGTCGTAGGCGTTGTGCAGGGCGTTGCTCTTGCGCAGGGACGGGCGCACGACGGCGCGCAGGTCGCGGATCATCGACATGGCTGGCTCCTCTTCACGGAGGGCCGTCGTCGGGCACGTGGAACAGCCCGGAATGGGGACGTGCGCTCACGTCCGCAAAGCGGGCGGCACCGCAGCGGCGCGATGACGGCGTTCGCTACAGACAGGCAAGAAGGAAGTGCTCTTCCGTCGTGCGCAATGCCATGGGCCTTGACCGAGAAGGCTTCAGATCACCGGGGGAAGGTGAGATGCGGAAGAGCGGTTGGTACTGCACGGTCGACTTCGATCCATGGCAGCCCCACCTCCTCCAGCCGGTCCCCCTTGGGGGATGACGTGTCGTCGGGACTGAGAGCGACGCTTCTGCGTGCTGCCCCGACCAGCGGCCAAGACTATCAGCCGACCGACGGCCAATCCTTTACTTTGCCCGTTCCATACGCGTTCTATGCTCGCGGGATGGGAGAAATTCTTGCTCTGGTCGAGGCCCGGTTGCTGACGGCCCTCGGTGAACCGGACGCGCGCGCCGCGGTGACGTTTCTCGGCACGGACCGGATCGAGGTGCTCCGCTTCGTCGACGGCGACGTGGTGCGCTACGCCACGCTCGGCATGTCCGCCCAGCCGATGGCCGACCCGACCGCGGTCCTCGCGGACCCGGTGAAGGGGCCGCGCGCCGAGCTGGTCCTCTCGGTGCGCGCCGGGCTCGCCGACACCGACAAGGTGCTGCGCCCGCTCGCCGTGCTGGCGGCCTCCCCGCAGGTCGAGGGGCTGGTGGTGACGCCGGGCGCCTCGCTGGACGTCGGCGAACCGCTGTGGCCCGGGGCGCCGTTCAGCTCGGTACTGGTCGCGGAGCCGGGCGGTCTGGTCGAGAACCTGGAGCCGGGCGGGGGGATGGATCCGGTGATGTTCCTGCCGCTGCTGCCGATGACGCCCAACGAGGCCGCGTGGAAGCGGGTCCGGGGCGCGCAGGAGCTCCAGGAGCGGTGGCTCTCGCACGGCACGGACCTGCGCGACCCACTGCGCGGTTCGGTGCCGCTGGACTGATCCCGGGCTTCCGGCCCGGGGGCCGGGACTTCGGCCCGGTGGGGGCGTGCGGACCGATCCCGGGTCTCCGGTCCGAGGCATCCGGGCCCAGGTCTCCGGCCCCGGGCTTCCGGCCCGGTCCGGCGTGGGCCGGTGCGGGGTGGACGGCGGGTCAGTCGGCGAAGGCCGCGACCCCGTCCTCGGTGGCGTGCTTCGGTTCCAGCACCTCCGCCTCGTGGATCAGCGCCGTACGCCGGACCCGGACCACGAGCGCGCCGACGACGGCCGCGATCGCGGCGACCACGAACGGGACGTGGACGTTGCTCCACTCCTCGATCTTCGGGGCGAGGTACGGGGCGGCGGCAGCGGCGAACCAGCGGACGAAGTTGTACCCCGCGCTCGCCACCGGGCGCGGCGCGTCCGAGACGCCGAGTGCCAGCTCCGTGTAGACGGTGTTGTTCATGCCGATGAAGGCACCGGAGACGATCGTGCAGACGATGGCGGCGGTGTGGTTGCCGTACCCCAGGACCAGCAGGTCGACGGCGAGCAGCACCAGCGAGGCGCCGAGCACTTTCAGCGAGCCGAAGCGCTTCTGGAGCCGCGGGGCGACGAGCACCGAGAAGACCGCGAGCAGCAGGCCCCAGGCGAAGAAGACCGCGCCGGACTTGTACGGCGTCATGTCCAGCACGAACGGGGTGAACGCCAGGATCGTGAAGAACGCGTAGTTGTAGAAGAACGCCGAGGCCGCGACCGAGGCCAGACCGCCGTGGCCGAGGGCCTTGACCGGGTCCAGCAACGAGGTCTTCCGGGCGGGCCTGGGCTGCTCCTTCAGGAACGCGGTGATGCAGATGAAGCCGATCGCCATCAGCGCGGCCGTGCCGAAGAACGGGTAGCGCCAGCTGGCGTCGCCGAGCAGCGCCCCGAGCAGCGGTCCGCACGCCATGCCGAGGCCGAGCGCCGACTCGTAGAGCAGGATCGCCGCCGCGCTGCCGCCGGCCGCCGCGCCGACGATCACGGCGAGCGAGGTCGACACGAAGAGCGCGTTGCCCAGCCCCCAGCCGGCCCGGAAGCCGACGAGTTCGCCGACGGACGTGGAGGTGCCGGAGAGCGCCGCGAAGACGACGACGAGCGCCAGACCGGCCAGCAGCGTCTTGCGGCCGCCCAGTCGGCTGGAGACGAAGCCGGTGACGAGCATCGCCACGGCGGTGATCAGGAAGTACGAGGTGAAGAGGAGGGACACCTGGCTGGGCGTCGCCTCCAGGCCCTTGGCGATGGACGGAAGAATCGGGTCCACCAGGCCGATTCCCATGAACGCGACCACGGAGGCGCCCGCCGTGGCCCAGACGGCCTTCGGTTGGCGCAGGATGCTGCCCGCGCCCTGATCGAACGGATCCTCTCCCTGCATGGATCTCCTCGCTCTCCACTAGGTCGTTGCAGTGTGCACAGAATAAGTTAGATAGACTAATGAGTGCAAGTTACATCTAAATCTGCCGGTGAGGGCCGCGCTACGGACGGGTGATCGTCCTTGACGCGGCGACGGTCCTGGAGGACCGTTGGTCGCTATGAGGGGCGAACCCAGTTGCCCGAAGTGTGGAGGCCGGGTCAGGGCACCCGGTCTCTTCGCCGACACCTGGCAGTGCACCCTGCACGGCAGCGTGCAGCCGCTGCAGCCGGTCGTCCCGCCCAGCGTGGAAGCGCTGGGAGCGGTGGTGCGCCGGGCCCAGGTGCCGGTGTGGATGCCCTGGCCGCTGCCGGTGGGCTGGCTGTTCACCGGCGTGGCGAGCGCGGGCGACGACCGCAGCGGCGGTCGCGCCACCGTCGTCGCCTGCTCCGGCCCCGGCCCCGTCGGCGGCATCGGCGAGCTGCTGCTCGTCACCGAGGAGCTCGGACTCGGCCTCGGTGCGCGGTACGCCGGGATCGAGGGCCCCGACCCCGGCCCCCACCTGGAGGTCGACGGCCCGCCCGACGTCAAGGTGCTCGCGGCAGGCCGCCCCACCCCGCTCTGGCACGTCAAGGGCGCCCCCGAGGACCGCGCGGTCTTCGCGGGCGAGGCGCGCGGGCTCTGGCTCTGGGCGGTCGTCTGGCCCGAGCAGTCCGGCCTCCTGATGTACGACGAGCTGGTGCTCGCCGATCTGCGCGAGGCCGGGGGGGAGATGGACCTCGTGCCGTGCGGGGCGCTCACACCGCGCCTGCTCGACACACCCTGAACGTCGGCACGGCCCCGGGGCCCGACGCGCCCTGAGCGCGGACCGCTGCCCAGGGCGCGCGTCCGGGCCGCCCGGGGCGTACGCCGGAGCCGTCCCGGCGGGTGCCGCCCCGTGCCCGCCCGGCCCCGGCCGGGGGGTGTTCGAACGCCGGTTATCCTTGAACGTCCCCCTTGTCCGGCCCCGAGCACTGGAGTATGCGTCGTGCGCATCGACCTGCACACCCACTCCACCGCTTCGGACGGCACGGACACCCCCGCCGAGCTGGTGCTGGGCGCCGCCGCCGCGGGGCTGGACGTCGTCGCGCTCACCGACCACGACACCGTGCGCGGCCACGCCGAGGCGATCGCCGCCCTCCCCGACGGGCTCACGTTCGTCACCGGCGCCGAGCTCTCCTGCCGACTGGACGGGGTGGGTCTGCACCTGCTGGCGTACCTCTTCGATCCCGACGAGCCCGAGCTGGCCCGCGAACGCGAACTGGTCCGGGACGACCGGGTGCCGCGCGCCCGCACCATGGTGGGCAAGCTCCAGGAGCTCGGCGTGCCGGTCGAATGGGACCGGGTCGCGAGGATCGCCGGGGACGGATCGGTCGGCAGGCCGCACATCGCCACCGCGCTCGTCGAGCTCGGCGTCGTCGAGACCGTCTCCGACGCCTTCACGCCGCAGTGGCTCGCCGACGGCGGGCGCGCCTACGCCGAGAAGCACGAACTCGACCCCTTCGACGCGATCCGACTGGTCAAGGCCGCCGGGGGCGTCACCGTCTTCGCCCACCCGGCCGCCGCCAAGCGCGGCCGGGTGCTGCCCGAGTCGTCGATCGCGCGGCTCGCCGCCGCCGGCCTCGACGGCATCGAGGTCGACCACATGGACCACGACGAGCCGACCCGGGCCGGGCTGCGCGGCCTCGCCCGCGAACTGGGGCTGCTGACGACCGGGTCCAGCGATTACCACGGCAGCCGCAAGACCGTCGGGCTCGGCGAGTACACCACCGACCCCGAGATCTACGGCGAGATCACCCGGCGCGCCACGGGGGCCTTCCCGGTGCCGGGCGCCGGCGGACTCCGCACCGCGTAACGGCACGCGCGGGGACGTACGGCTCCGCCCGCCCCCGCGTACCGCTGTCCGTATCACTTACACGTTTCACTCGCGCGCGTCCGGCTGCCCCCGCGGCCCCGCCGGTGCGCCCTTCCCTCTCGTTTCTCTCTTCTCGCAAGGCTCACTGTGTTCGACGTCGCCGTCTTCGGATCCCTTTTTCTCACGCTTTTTGTGATTATGGATCCCCCGGGCATCACCCCGATCTTCCTCGCCCTCACCGCGGGCCGCCCCGCCCGGATGCAGCGCCGGATGGCGCTCCAGGCGGTCGCCGTCGCCTTCGGCGTGATCGCGGTCTTCGGTGTGCTCGGCCAGCAGATCCTCGACTACCTGCACGTCTCCGTACCCGCCCTGATGATCGCGGGTGGACTCCTCCTGCTGCTGATCGCGCTCGACCTGCTCACCGGCAAGACCGACGAGCCGACGCAGACCAAGGACGTCAACGTGGCGCTCGTACCGCTGGGCATGCCGCTGCTCGCCGGCCCCGGCGCGATCGTCTCGGTGATCCTGGCGGTGCAGCACGCCGACAGCGTGGGCAGCCAGATCTCGGTCTGGTCGGCGATCGTCGCGATGCACATCGTGCTCTGGCTGACCATGCGCTACTCGCTGCTGATCATCCGGGTCATCAAGGACGGCGGGGTCGTGCTGGTGACCCGGCTCGCCGGAATGATGCTCTCCGCCATCGCCGTGCAGCAGATCATCAACGGCGTCACCCAGGTCGTCCAGAACTCCTGACCGCCCCGGCCGGAACCACGGCGCCCCCGTACGGACCTTCCGTACGGGGGCGCTTCGTCTTTGGGCGTCGTAGAGCGCTACGAAGCCGAGGATTCGGCCGGGCGGATGTAGATGCGCTGGCCCACGGCTGCGGCCTGCTGCACGATCCGGTTGACGGAGGCGGCGTCCACGACGGTGCTGTCCACGGCGGTACCGTCGACGTCGTCGAGTCGCATGATCTCGAAGCGCATATGGCTTCCCTTCGTCTGATCCTCCTGCTGGAGAACTACTGGGAGGACGGGTGGCCCGTCCGCAAGGATGTGAGCGCCCGACACCGCTGTCCCGCGCTCACAGGAGGTACAACGGCTTGCCCCTTGCAAACATTCCCTACGCTAAGGAAATTTTTTGGATGTCTAAGTATCAGCAGGTCACCGAGCACGAACCGGTGACGAGGTCCATGACGAGGCCCGAATGAACGAGGCAGAGATCGGCGAGCGCCTGGACCGCACCAACGGGCTGCTCCAGCGGGTGCTCGCCGAGGTGTCGAAGACCCCCTCGACCCACGCCATCTTCGTGGACGCGGGCTATGTGTACGCCGCGGCCGGACTGCTCGTCACCGGCACCGAGGACCGCCGCTCCTTCGACCTCGACGCGGAAGGGCTGATCGAGGCCTTCATCGACAAGGCCCGGACGATCTTCGCGGACAGCCGACTGCTGCGCGTGTACTGGTACGACGGAGCCCGGCGGCGCATCCACACCGCCGAGCAGCAGTCCATCGCCGAACTCCCCGACGTCAAGGTCAGACTCGGCAACCTCAACGCCAACAACCAGCAGAAGGGCGTGGACTCGCTCATCCGCACCGACCTCGAATCGCTCGCCCGGCACCGGGCCATCAGCGACGCGGCCCTGGTCGGCGGCGACGAGGACCTGGTCTCGGCGGTGGAGGCCGCACAGGGCTACGGGGCCCGGGTGCACCTGTGGGGCATCGAGGCGGGGGAGGGGCGCAACCAGGCCGAACCGCTGCTCTGGGAGGTCGACAGCCAGCGCACCTTCGACCTGGACTTCTGTCGCCCGTACGTCACCAGACGCCCCGTCACCACCTACGAGGACGACGCCCCCGTGCCCTCGCGCGAGGACGTCCGCTTCGTCGGCGCGCAGATCGCCGCGACCTGGCTGGCCGCCCGGGGCCGCGAGTCGCTCGCCGACCTGCTGCCGGGCCACCCGTATCTGCCGGGCTCCGTCGACCAGGACCTGCTGGTCGAGGCCGAACGGCTGCTCCAGCGGTCGCTGCGCGGCCACGCACAGCTGCGACGGGCGCTGCGGGACGGCTTCTGGCAGCACCTGCAGGCGCAGTACTGAGGCCGAGGGGCCGGTTCGCGGCTTGAACCCGTGGGCCTGCTCGTGGGGCCGGGGCTGCCGGAGGTCCGTTCGCGGGGCCTCCGGCAGCGCGCGGTACGGGCCCTACAGACCGTTCCAGAACGCGACGAGCGCGGCGGCCGTCTCCTGCGGGCGGTCCGTGTTGGGCGAGTGCTCGGCGCCCGCGATCCGGGTGCGCCGGGCGTTCAGCCGGGTCGCCATCTCGTCGAGCAGCGGCACCGGCCAGACGTCGTCGCGCTCGCCGGAGAGCACATGGAGCGCCAGCCCCGCGGCGGCCAGTTCGGCCACCCGGTCCGGCTCGGTGGCCAGCTGGCGGCCGGTGGCGATCAGCTGGGCGGGCCGGTGGCGCAGCCAGCGCCGGCGCAGATCCTCGCCGTCCGTCGCCGCGTCCTCCGGCGGGTCGAAGGCGCGCATCGCGTCCCACACCTGGTCCATGGTCAGCGTCGCGAGCGCGTCGCCGAGCATCTTCACCTTGAGCTGCTGGGCCTCGACGACCTCGGCGGGCCCCGACGACATGAGGGTCAGCGAACGGAACGGCGAGGCGTCGAGCAGCACGGCGGCGCGGGCGATCTGCCCGCCGAGGGAGTGCCCCAGCAGGTGCACACCGCCCTCACCGGCTTCGAGCGCGGCGGCCTGCGCGAGCACATCACGGGCCAACTCGGCCTGCTCGTAAGACTCCTGACGGTCCGTCCCCTCGCTCTCGTACTGGCCCCGGCCGTCCACGGCGACGGTTCGGTACCCGGCGGCCGAGAGCGGTTCGAGGAGCGCGACGAAGTCCTCCTTGCTGCCCGTGTAGCCGGGCAGCAGGAGTGCGGTGCCCCGTACGGTTCCGGACGGCGGGGCGTCCAGCACGGCGAAGTCGCCGCGCGCGGTACGCAACTGGTGGGCGTGGGCGCAGGGGGGCGGGGTGAAGGTGTGCGGCCGGCTCATGGGACGAGGGTAGGGCCTCTTGTCCGGATCATGCCGGACCGGGGGCGGGGTCCGGTGACGGGCCGCGCGACAGGAAGGCCGCGCGGCCCGGCCGTGCCACCGGACCTTCCAGGGCACGTGCGCGGGGAACCTGTGCCCCCGAGCGTCCGAGTCCCGGAACGCCGCTGTCCCCGGGCGCCGGTGTGCGGGAACGCCGGACGGGCCCGAGGGAATCCCTCGGGCCCGTCCGGCGAAACGTGCCCCCGTGTCAGGGGCCGGGCTCAGCCCTCGGCCTTCGTGGCGGTCGCCCGCGGCGCCCGCCGCCTGCGCGGCTTCGTCTCGGCCTCGGCGGCCGGGGCCTCCTGGACCGCCGTCTCCGCGGCCGGCTTGGCGGCCGCACGGGTGCGGCGGCGCGGCTTGGTCTCCGGCCGGGGCTCGGAGATCGGTGCGATCTGGAAGTCGACCTCGTCCTCGGCCGGCTTGACGACCCGGGCGCGGCGGCGCGGCCTGGTGACCGTCTTCGCCTCGGCCACCGGCTCGGAGATCGGCGCGATCTGGAAGTCGACCTCGTCCTCGGCCGGCTTCACGACCCGGGCGCGGCGGCGGCGCGGCTTGGTCTCGGCCGGGACCTCGGCGGTCTTCGGACCGGCCTCGGCCACCGCCTCGGCGGGGGCCTGCACCGTGTTCAGCGCGGCCTCGGCCGCGACCTCCGCGGCACCGACACGGGTACGACGACGGCGGCGCGGCGTACGCGGCTCCGCCGGGGCGTCGGAGACCTCGGCGGCCGGGGCCGGCACGGCGGCGACGGACGCGTCGGCGGAGACGACGGCCCCGCCCCGGGTGCGACGGCGCTGGCGCGGCGTGCGCGGCGCACGCTCCTCACGCGCGGCGGGCGCGGCGGCGGACTTGCGACCGCGGCCACCCGTCTCGCCGAGGTCCTCGACCTCCTCGGCCCGCAGCCCCGCACGGGTCCGTTCGGAGCGCGGCAGGACACCCTTGGTCCCGGCCGGGATGTCGAGCTCCTCGAAGAGGTGCGGCGAGGTGGAGTACGTCTCGACCGGGTCGTTGAAGTCCAGTTCGAGCGCCTTGTTGATCAGCTGCCAGCGCGGGATGTCGTCCCAGTCGACCAGCGTGATCGCGATGCCCTTGGCACCGGCCCGGCCGGTGCGGCCGATGCGGTGGAGGTACGTCTTCTCGTCCTCCGGCGACTGGTAGTTGATGACGTGGGTCACGCCCTCGACATCGATGCCGCGCGCCGCGACGTCGGTGCAGACGAGCACGTCCACCTTGCCGTTGCGGAACGCGCGCAGCGCCTGCTCGCGGGCGCCCTGGCCGAGGTCGCCGTGGACCGCGCCGGAGGCGAAGCCGCGCCGGTCCAGCTGCTCGGCGATGTCGGCCGCCGTGCGCTTGGTGCGGCAGAAGATCATCGCCAGCCCGCGGCCGTTGGCCTGCAGGATGCGGGAGACCATCTCCGGCTTGTCCATCGAGTGCGCCCGGTAGACGTGCTGCGAGATGTTCGCGACGGTCGCGCCCTCGTCGTCGGGCGAGGTGGCGCGGATGTGCGTCGGCTGCGACATGTAGCGGCGCGCGAGACCGATGACGGCGCCCGGCATGGTGGCCGAGAACAGCATCGTCTGGCGCGTCTGCGGAAGCATGGTGATGATCTTCTCGACGTCGGGCAGGAAGCCCAGGTCGAGCATCTCGTCGGCCTCGTCGAGCACCAGCGCGCGGACGTGCGAGAGGTCGAGCTTGCGCTGTCCTGCCAGGTCGAGCAGCCGGCCCGGGGTGCCGACGATCACGTCGACGCCCTTCTTCAGGGCCTCCACCTGCGGCTCGTAGGCACGGCCGCCGTAGATCGCCAGCACGCGGACGTTGCGCACCTTGCCGGCGGTCAGCAGGTCGTTGGTCACCTGCTGGCAGAGCTCACGGGTGGGGACGACGACCAGTGCCTGCGGCGCGTCGGTCAGCTGCTCGGGCCGGGCCCGGCCCGCCTCGACGTCCGCGGGGACGGTGACGCGCTCCAGCAGCGGCAGCCCGAAACCGAGGGTCTTGCCGGTGCCGGTCTTGGCCTGGCCGATGACATCGGAGCCGGAGAGCGCGACGGGGAGCGTCATCTCCTGGATGGGGAACGGGGACACGATGCCGACGGATTCGAGGGCCTCGGCGGTCTCGGAAAGAATCCCGAGTTCTCGGAACGTAGTCAGGGTGCTGCCTCTTCTGTGAGACGCGGTCCGAGGCGAACGATGGGGGTCGTACCGTGCCGGGGTTGGTCATCCGGCCGCGGATGGGCCGGGTGGCGCGGGACCACTGCCGTCGCTCGAGCGCTCGTGCCGCTGAGGGGGCCCCTCATCTGCGGTCGTACGGTGTCGCACGACCCGCGCGGAGGGCTGTCGGGTCGGAGCCGATCGGGCCACCGACCGGGCATCCTCATTCTTTTCACCATTTTTTGCGCCGTAAGCACATCCAAAATACTCAGTAGACGCAATACCACTGTACCCCGGATTCGCGCATGTGTGTTGGGCGAATTCATCGGAACGGTGTGATGTCGCGTACCGGCCGGGCCCTTACGCACCCCGTCGGGCGGGCTATTCTGCGGTCCATGGAGACGCCTGACAACGCCACTGAAACCCCTGAACCCACTGGTGAACCCACCGGGATCGCCGCCCAGGACTGGGCCACCGCGTCCGCGGAGCCGCAGTACCGGGCCGCGGTCGTGGACCTGCTGGGAGCACTCGCGTACGGGGAGCTGGCGGCCTTCGAGCGACTTGCCGAGGACGCCAAACTCGCGCCGACCCTGGCCGACAAGGCGGAGCTGGCGAAGATGGCCTCCGCCGAATTCCACCACTTCGAGCGGCTGACCGACCGGCTGACCGCGATCGAGGTGGAGCCGACCGGCGCGATGGAGCCGTTCGCCAAGGCGCTCGACGACTTCCACCGCCAGACCGCGCCGTCGGACTGGCTGGAGGGACTGGTCAAGGCGTACGTGGGCGACTCCATCGCCAGTGACTTCTACCGCGAGGTCGCCGTCCGGCTCGACTCGGACACCCGCTCCCTCGTCCTCGCCGTGCTCGACGACACCGGGCACGGCAACTTCGCCGTCGAGAAGGTGCGCGCCGCGATCGAGGCCGACCCGCGCGTCGGGGGCCGGCTCGCGCTGTGGGCGCGCCGGCTGATGGGCGAGGCGCTCTCCCAGGCCCAGCGGGTGGTGGCCGACCGCGACGCGCTGTCGACGATGCTGGTCGGCGGCGTGGCGGACGGCTTCGACCTGGCGGAGGTGGGCCGGATGTTCTCCCGGATCACCGAGGCGCACACCAAGCGCATGGCCGCGCTGGGGCTCGCCGCGTAGCAGGACGGTCACCGGGGCCGGAAGCGCGGCCCCGGTACCGGCTCCCGCCGGGGCCGGAACGTCGGGAACGGCCCCGGGAACGGGACGGCACCGCTCAGGCCGCCGCCGACCGGCTCAGACCGTGATTGCGGGGACGGACCAGCAGCGAGAGCGTCACCGCGCCGATCAGCACCGCGCCGATCAGCGTGGCCACACCATGACCCGGGCCCAGCACCGAGTGCGTGAGGAACGTGCCGAACAGGGCTCCCAGGGCGCCGGTGGTGAGGACGACGCGGCGGGGCGGGAGCCGGTGGGACAGAGAACGGAGCGCCAACCAGGCGAGGGCGAGTCCGAGCACGACGGCACCGAGCGGTTCCAGGATCACAGATGATCACCTCGCGAGCGGCGGGGCGGGTAAATCGGTCGTTAGCGGTCCTACCCGAAGGGTGCGGAATGCAATCCTCCTACGGGACAGCCCTTGGGGCCGGGTTCGCACAGAAATCGCCTGCTGGACGCATGTGCGGACAGATCAGGCCGACTGCGGACCGACCACGGCCGCGACAACGGGCAGCGGCCCGGCGGGAATCCCGCCGGGCCGCTGCCTCGATCACCGCTTCGACGTGCCTACAGCGCGCCGAACCCCACCCGACGCGTGGTGGGCTCGCCGATCTCCACGTACGCGATCCGGTCGGCCGGCACCAGGACCTTGCGGCCCTTGTCGTCCGTGAGGCTGAGCAGCGGCGCCTTGCCGGTGAGAGCTTCGGCGACCGTGCTCTCGACCTCTTCGGCGGTGAGCCCGCTCTCCAGAACGATCTCCCGGGGGGCGTGCTGCACCCCGATCTTGACCTCCACGGCTATGTCCCTCCGACGGTCAGTCCCTGCGCGGTGAACCGCGCCGTACGCAGCACACATTAGCCCGCTGCGGGGAACCCTCAGTGGTCGACGGGGAACGCCCGCAGCGAACACGGACGACGGCCGTCGCCCGGGTCCGGGCTCAGTGCTGGTCGATGCCGTGCAGCGGGAAACCCGCGATGCCCCGCCAGGCCAGCGAGGTGAGCAGCTGGACCGCGGTGTCGCGCGGGACGGGGGACTGGCTGGAGAGCCAGTAACGGGCGACCACCTGGGACACCCCGCCCAGGCCGACCGCGAGCAGCATGGACTCGTCCTTGGACAGCCCAGTGTCACCGGCGATGACGTCGGAGATCGCCTCCGCGCACTGCAACGACACCCGGTCCACGCGCTCGCGCACCGCGGGCTCGTTGGTCAGGTCGGACTCGAAGACCAGCCGGAACGCGCCGCCCTCGTCCTCGACGTAGGCGAAGTACGCGTCCATCGTCGCGGCGACGCGCAACTTGTTGTCGGTCGTCGACGCCAGTGCCGTACGGACCGCCTGGAGGAGCGCCTCGCAGTGCTGGTCGAGCAGGGCCAGATAGAGCTCCAGCTTGCCCGGGAAGTGCTGGTAGAGCACCGGCTTGCTGACTCCGGCCCGCTCGGCGATGTCGTCCATCGCGGCGGAGTGGTAGCCCTGGGCCACGAAAACTTCCTGCGCGGCGCCCAGCAGCTGATTGCGTCGGGCGCGGCGGGGCAGGCGAGTACCCCTCGGGCGCGCCGCCTCGGTCTGCTCGATGGCTGTCACGCCGCCTCCCAAATTTGTGATCGAACACAGCCTTTCCGTGCACGCTGCGCCGTACAGCCATCGTACTTTTGGGTAACCCGGCTGTGCGCGGCGCGGACGCAGAATTTCACGGACCGGACGACTGCGGTAGCCACAGATTCGACGATCGATGAGACAAAGCAGGTCGTATCAGCGGTAATCGTCCTCATCCTGTGTGACAACACGGGCCTGTTCCGCGGCATCGGCCTCGTTGGCACTGGTCCGGTCGATGTCCGTGAGCGGTTCGTCGCGGCGTTGCTGGAGATCGGTGCGCTGCTCGGCGGCGTCCGCCCGGGGCGTCTCCTGGTCCGGTTCGTCCGGCTGAACGTCCTCGAAGGTCTCCGGGTCGCTGGGGTCGACCGTCATGGGGCCTCCCTTCCTCGCTTCGAGCGTAGAAGCTGGACCCCCGGGCCGCTACGCGGTCTGTGACGGCGAACACATGAATCGGGGTGTGATCGTCTCGTAACATTGCCGCATGTCTTCGACCGAGCTGCCGGGAGTCCGTGCCGTCGTCGCCGCGGCGCCGCCCGCGGGGGGCGCCGCGAAGGTCGCGGAGGGGGAGGAACTGCGCTCAGTCGCGCTGCCGGGACTGACGATGACCGTGCGGTCCCGGCCGCCGGAGCGCGCCGGTCTGCCGCCCGCGCTCTTCGTGCACGGGCTCGGCGGCTCCTCGCAGAACTGGTCGGCCCTGATGCCGCTGCTCCAGGACGTGGTCGACGGAGAGGCCGTCGACCTGCCCGGCTTCGGCTGCTCGCCGCCCCCGGACGACGGGAACTACTCGGTCACCGGGCACGCCCGTGCCGTGATCCGGCTCCTCGACGCCGGGGAACGGGGGCCGGTGCATCTGTTCGGCAATTCGCTGGGCGGCGCCGTCGCCACCCGGGTCGCCGCGGTCCGGCCCGACCTGGTGCGCACCCTCACTCTCGTCTCGCCCGCGCTGCCCGAGATCCGGGTGCAGCGGTCCGCCGTGCCGACGGGCCTGCTGGCGCTGCCGGGCGTGGCCGCCCTGTTCGCCCGGATGACCAGGGAGTGGACCGCGGAGGAGCGCACCCGCGGCGTCATGGCGCTCTGCTACGGCGACCCGTCGCGGGTCTCCGAGGCGGGCTTCCGCGAGGCGGTGGCCGAAATGGAGCGCCGGATGGAGCTGCCGTACTTCTGGGACGCGATGGCGCGCTCGGCACGTGGCATTGTCGATGCGTACACGCTCGGCGGCCAGCAGGGACTGTGGCGCCAGGCCGAGCGGGTGCTCGCCCCGACCCAGCTCGTCTACGGCGGACGGGACCAGCTCGTCTCCTGCCGGATGGCGCACAAGGCGGCCGCGGCCTTCCGCGACGCCCGGCTGCTGACCCTGCCCGACGCGGGGCACGTGGCGATGATGGAGTACCCGGAGGCGGTCGCCCAGGCCTTCCGGGAATTGCTCGACGAATGCGGCGGGAGCTGATCCGGGGCGTGGGACGACACAGCCGAAAAGGCCCCAAGCCCTCGGGGTCCGGCACCGGGGCCGCCGCCGTCGACCCGGGCGGCGACCACGAGGCCGTCAGTACCGGCCCCGGCACCGGGCGGCGCCGAAGGGCGGCGGACGCCCCCACCGGTACGGAGGGGCGCGCCCCGTTCCAGCAGACCGGCCACGTCCGCGGCGGTCACCCCGAACAGCGGGAGCCCGGCGGCGGCTGGGGGACCGGTCCGCAGCCGCGGTACCCCGAGCAGGTCCACGGCCCCCCGGCGCCGCAGCGGACGGCGCCCCCACAGCAGCCTCCGGCCGACACCCGGCCGCTGATACCGGGGCCGCGGCGCGAGTTCGTCGAAGCCTTCGACACCCCGCCCGCACCGCGTGGACCGGTCGTCCCGCCGGCCCGCCCGGCCGATCCGTACGCCTCGGTCGGTGCGTGGGACGAACGGCCGCCCGGCGACGAGACCGATGCGCCGGAGTCCGGCAAGGACGACAAGGACGGCAGGGGCGGCAGGGGTCGCACCTTCACCGGCATCGCGGCCGCCGCGGTGACCACGGTGCTGGCCGTGGTCGTGGCCGGTCAGGTCGCCCAGGACCGCGACGGCGGGAGCACGGCCGCGCAGTCCCCGGGCGTCGAACGGGACGGCACCGACGGCGCCTCCCGCTCGGACGACCGGTCCACCCCGAAGCCGGCGCAGGCCAAGCCGCTCTCGTACGAACAGAAGATGGCCCGCGCCTATCCGCTCGACCCCCGGCTCAAGGGGTCCGGGAAGTTCGAGACGGTGCCGGGCACGGCGAAGGCGCCGGGGCGCGGGCGCACCTACCGCTACCGGATAGACGTCGAGAAGGGCCTCGGCCTGGACGCCGCGCTCTTCGCCAGGGCCGTGCAGGAGACCCTCAACGACGACCGCAGCTGGGCGCACGACGGGGCGATGACCTTCGAGCGGGTCTCCTCCGGGAAGACCGATTTCGTGATCACCCTGGCCAGCCCCGGGACCACCGGCGTCTGGTGCGCGAAGTCCGGCCTGGACACCACGCAGGACAACGTCTCGTGCGACTCCGCCGCGACCGAGCGCGTCATGATCAACGCCTACCGCTGGGCCCAGGGGTCGTCGACCTTCGGTCCGGACAAACTCTTCGCCTACCGCCAGATGCTGATCAACCATGAGGTCGGCCACCGGCTGGGTCACAACCATGTGAGTTGCCGCACGCCCGGCACCCTCGCCCCGGTGATGCAGCAGCAGACCAAGTCCCTGGACATCGACGGGGTCAAGTGCCGCCCCAACGCCTGGGTGCACCCGGGCAGTTGACCCCGAAGGGGGTGGGCCCGTGAAGACACCGGGCCGCCTCCGACGTGGGTGCGGGTTCCGCCGTCGTCCGCGCGGGCGGCACTTCCGCGTCCATGCGCTGTCCGAATGGTGAGATCGGAGTCTCGAATTACGTTGACATCGGTCCGAGCGGTGATCCATATTTCTCGGCATGTCACACAGCCCCGTCACCCCCGAGCGCCCAGCCATAGAGCTGGCGCTCATCGGCGTGACCGGGCACAGTGTCGCCGACATCCACTGTTGCTGACGCCTGCCCGAGCGCGCGTCCGCCCGCCGTCCGAGCCCCCACGGGCCGGGACGGCCACGCACGACCGCCGCGCCCGGCGCACCTTGCCCGCAGGCGCGGCAGTGCGGTGTTTCCGGCCGGTCCTCCCCATGACGACCCGACCCGACCGCCCTCGTCCCTGCCTGCGGAATCCTTCGATCCGTTTCACCGGGCAGTACTCCGAGAGGTCACCTTCCGATGCGTCAACCGTCCGTCATATCGCGCCGCGTGGCAGCGGCCACCGCAGTAATCGTCGTGGCAGCGGGTGCCGCGGCCTGCGGACCCGAGGACAGCAAAGGCGGCGGCGGGAACTCCGGCGCGGCGGGCAAGCCCCAGAAGGGCGGCACCCTCACCGTCCTGAACAGCAAGCCGCAGGACGACTTCGACCCCGCACGGCTCTACACCTCCGGCGGCGGCAACATCCCCTCCCTCGTCTTCCGCACGCTCACCACCCGCAACCGCGAGGACGGGGCCGCCGGTGCGAAGGTCGTCCCCGACCTCGCGACCGACCTGGGCACCCCCAGCAAGAACGCCACCGTGTGGACGTACACCCTCAAGGACGGCCTGAAGTACGAGGACGGCACCGCGATCACCAGTGCCGACATCAAGTACGGCATCGAGCGCTCCTTCGCCGCCGAACTCTCCGGCGGCGCGCCCTATCTGAGGGACTGGCTGATCGGCGGCGCCGACTACCAGGGCCCGTACAAGGACAAGAAGGGCCTCGACTCGATCGAGACGCCCGACGCGAAGACGATCGTCTTCCACCTCAACAAGCCGGAGGGCGAATTCCCCTTCCTGGCCACGCAGACCCAGACGACCCCGGTGCCCAGGGCCAAGGACAAGGGCACCAAGTACGAGGAGCACCCGATCTCCTCGGGCCCGTACAAGGTCGTCAAGAACGAGGGCGACGGCGAACGCCTGGTCCTGGAGCGCAACCCGCACTGGTCGGAGGCGACCGACGAGGAGCGCAAGGCGTACCCCGACCGGATCGAGGTGCGCTCCGGGCTCGACTCCGCCGTCATCAACCAGCGCCTGTCCGCCTCCCAGGGCGCCGACGCCGCCGCCGTCACCACCGACACCAACCTGGGCCCGGCCGAACTCGCCAAGGTCACCGGCGACAAGAAGCTCGCCGCCCGCGTCGGCACCGGCCACTTCGGCTACACCAACTACATCGCCTTCAACCCGAAGGTGAAGCCGTTCGACAACCCGAAGGTGCGCCAGGCGATCTCGTACGCCGTCGACCGCTCCTCCGTGGTCAACGCGGCCGGCGGCTCCTCGCTCGCCGAGCCCGCCACCACCTTCCTGCCCAACCAGGCGGCCTTCGGGTACACGCCGTACGACCACTTCCCGGCGGGCAAGTCGGGCAACCCGGCCAAGGCCGAGGAACTGCTGAAGGAGGCCGGTTACCCCAAGGGCCTGACCGTCACCCTCACGCACTCCAACGACAAGGACTTCGCCACGAGCCCGGAGATCGCCACCGCGATCCAGGAGGCGCTGAAGAAGGCCGGCATCACCGTCAAGCTCCAGGGCCTGGAGAGCAACGACTACTCCGACACGGTCTACAACGTGAAGAGCGAGCCCGGCTTCTTCCTCGGCGGCTGGGGCGCCGACTGGCCGTCCGGCGGCCCGTTCTTCGCGCCGATCTTCGACGGGCGCCAGATCGTCAAGTCCGGCTACAACTTCAACTCCGGCCAGCTGAACGACCCCGCGGTCAACAAGGAGATCGACGAGATCAACAAGCTGACCGACCTGGACGCCGCCGCGAAGCGCTGGGGCGCGCTCGACAAGAAGGTCGGCGAGCAGGCCCTGACCGTGCCGCTGTTCCACCCGGTCTACAAGCGCCTGTACGGCCAGTCCGTCAAGAACGTCGTGATCAGCGACTGGACCGGCGTGCTCGACGTCTCGCAGGTCGCGGTCAAGTAACCATGGCCGACGCAATTCCGGCCGGGGAGGCGGGGGCCGTCGCGGCCCCCGCCTCCGGGGCCCATCCGTTCTGGCGGCGGCTGCGCGCCCGGCGCTCGGCGCTCGTGGCGGCGGCCGTCGTCGCCCTGCTGGTCCTGGCCGCGCTCGCCGCCCCGCTGCTCGCGGGCATCGAGGGCCAGGACCCCACCACGTACCACCCGGACCTCGTCGACTCCGCCACCGGCGGGGTGCCGATCGGCTCCTTCGGCGGCATGAGCGCCGAGCACTGGCTCGGCGTCGAACCGCTCACCGGACGCGACCTGTTCGCCCGCGTCGTGTACGGCGCCCGGGTCTCGCTCGGCGTCGCACTGGCCGCCACCCTGCTCCAGGTGGTCATCGGGGTCGTCGTCGGTCTCGCGGCCGGGCTCGGCAACCGCTTCGTCGACCAGGCGCTGAGCAGGGTCACCGACGTCGTGGTCGCGCTGCCCGTCATGGTGATCGCGCTCGGCGCGCTGGCCGTCGTCCCGGCGAGCTTCCCGCGCCCGGTCCTGATCGCGGTCGTCATCGGCCTGGTCGGCTGGTCCGGCATCTCCAAGATCGTGCGCGCCCAGACGCTCGCCCTGAAATCGCTCGACCACGTCGCTGCCGCCCGGCTCAGCGGCTGGGGCTCCTGGCAGATCGCCCGGCGCGAACTGCTGCCCGCCCTGGCCGCCCCCGTCATCACGTACGCCGTGCTGCTCTTCCCCGGCAACATCGTCGTCGAGGCGGCCCTGTCCTTCCTCGGCGTCGGCATCAAGCCGCCCACCCCCTCCTGGGGACAGATGCTCAGCGACGCCGACACCTGGTACCAGGCGGCCCCCGCCTATCTGCTGATCCCCGCCCTGCTGCTCTTCGTCACCGTGCTGGCGCTGACCGTCCTCGGCGAGGGCGTACGCACCGCGCTCGACCCGCGCGCCGAGTCCCGGCTGCGGGTCGGCACCGGCCGGAAACGGGCCGGCACGGGACGGAAGGGGGCCGGGACGGGCGCAGGCACCGGGACCGGCACCGGACGCGAGAAGGAGGCTGCCGCGTGAAGTGGTTCCTGCTCAGGCGCCTCGGCGGGGCGCTCTTCGTACTGCTCGCCCTCAGCATCCTCGTCTACGCGGCCTTCTACGTCGCGCCCGGCAACGTCGCGCAGATCGCCTGCGGTCCGCGCTGCTCGCCCGCGCAGGTGGCGCAGGTCAGCGAACAGCTGAACCTGGGCGACCCGCTGTACGTGCAGTACGCGCACTTCCTCCAGGGGCTCTTCACCGGCCGCGACTACTCGACCGGGACCGGCGTGCTGCACTGCCAGGCCCCCTGCCTGGGGCTCTCCTACCAGAGCGACCAGCAGGTCACCGAACTGATCCTGGCCAAGCTCCCGGCCACCGCCTCGCTCGCCGTCGGCGCCTTCGTGCTGTGGATGCTGCTCGGGGTCGGCACCGGGCTGCTCTCGGTGTGGCGGCGCGGCCGTCCGACCGAGCGCATCCTCACCTGGATCACCCTGGCCGGCATGGCCACCCCGGTCTTCGTCATCGGGCTGCTGCTGATCATCATCACGGTCACGGCGCTCCAGATCCTGCCGTTCCCCGACTACGTGCCGTTCACCGAGGACCCGGAGCAGTGGGCCTGGAACCTGCTGCTGCCCTGGATCTCCCTGGCCCTGGTGTCCGCCGCCCCGTACGCCCGGATGACCCGGGCCTCGATGCTGGAGACCCTGGCCGAGGACCATGTGCGCACCTTCCGGGCGTACGGGGTCGGCGAGCGGGCGATCGTCGGCCGGCACGCGCTGCGCGGCGCGCTGGCTCCGGTGATCGCGCTCGGCGCGTTGGACATCGGCTCGATGTTCGGCGGCGCCGTCCTCACCGAGTCGCTCTTCGGGATTCCCGGCGTCGGCCGGGAACTCGTCGACGCCGTGAAGCACGTGGACCTTCCGGTGGTCGTCGGCCTGGTGCTCGTCACCGGGTTCTTCGTCGTCCTCGCCAATACCGTCGCCGACATCCTGCAGGCGATGGCCGACCGACGGGTGGTGCTGGCATGAGCCTGGTCGAAGTCTCCGGTCTCTCGATCTCGTTCGGCGACGTGCGCGCCGTGGCGGACCTGTCGTTCTCGCTGGAGGCCGGTGGCGCGCTCGGCGTGGTCGGCGAGTCCGGCTCCGGCAAGAGCGCCTCGGCGTACGCCCTGCTCGGCCTGCACCGGGGGACCGGTGCCGAGGTCGGCGGCTCGGTGCGGGTCGCGGGCGTGGACGTGAACGCGGCGGACGACGCGGAACTGCGGGCGCTGCGGGGGGCGAAGGCCGCGATGGTCTTCCAGGACCCGCTGTCCTCGCTCGACCCGTACTACGCGGTGGGCGACCAGATCGCCGAGGTGTACCGGGTGCACAACCGGGCCTCCCGCCGGGCGGCGCGGGCGCGGGCCGTGGAGGTGCTGCACCGGGTCGGGATCCCCGACGCGGCGCGGCGTTCCCGGTCCCGGCCGCACGAGTTCTCCGGCGGGATGCGGCAGCGGGCGCTGATCGCGATGGCCCTGGCCTGCGAGCCCCAGCTGCTGATCGCCGACGAGCCGACGACCGCCCTGGACGTCACCGTCCAGGCCCAGATCCTGGACCTGCTGCACGAGCTGCGGCGGGAGACGGGCATGGGGCTGCTGCTGGTCACGCACGACGTGGGCGTGGCGGCGGAGTCGGTGTCCGAGGTGCTCGTGATGCAGTCGGGACGGGAGGTGGAACGGGGGCCGGTGGGCGAGGTGCTCGTGGCGCCGCGCGAGCCGTACACGCGGGCGCTGCTGGCGGCGGTGCCGCGGGTGACGGAGCCGCGGATGCCGTCCGCTGTGGGTGCCGCGGTGGCTTCGGGCGGCGTGGGTCCCGCGGTGGCTTCGGGCGCTGAAGGCACTGTGAAGGCCGCGGGCGCCGTGGTGGCTTCGGATGCCTCCGGTGCTCCGGGGGAGGCGTCCGGGGCGTCCGGCGTGGGGGACGTGCTCGTCGAAGCCGTCGACGTGCGGCAGGTGTTCGGCCGGGGGAAGTCCGCCTTCGCGGCCGTCGACGGCGTCTCCCTCACCGTCCGCCGCGGCGAGACCCTCGGCATCGTGGGCGAGAGCGGCAGCGGCAAGACCACCCTCGGGCGGATGCTCGTCGGGCTGCGGGAACCCACCTCGGGCCGGCTCACCCGCCGGGCCCGGGTGCAGATGGTCTTCCAGGACCCCGTCTCCTCCCTCAACCCGCGCCGTTCGATCGGCGAGTCGGTCGCCGACCCGCTGCGGGCCGCCGGGGAGCGCGACGAGGCCGCGATCGGGGCCCGGGTGCGGGACCTGCTGACCCGGGTCGGCCTCGACCCGGACAACTACGACCGCTACCCGCACGAATTCAGCGGCGGGCAGCGCCAACGCGTCGGCATCGCACGGGCGTTGGCCGCCGAACCGGATCTGGTCGTCTGCGACGAGGCCGTCTCCGCGCTCGACGTGACGACCCAGGCCCAGGTGACCGCCCTGCTGGCCCGGTTGCAGCGGGAGCTGGGGCTCGCCCTGGTCTTCATCGCCCACGACCTGGCCGTCGTACGTCAGGTCAGCGACCGGGTCGCGGTCATGCGGCAGGGCCGGATCGTCGAGGAGGGCGAGGTGGACGAGGTCTACGGGAACCCCCGGGACCCGTACACCAAGCAGCTCCTGGCGGCCGTTCCCGCGCTCGACCCGGCGCTCGCGGCGGTGCGCCGTGCGGCCCGCAAGGAGCTGGCCGCCGCCTGACTCTGAGTGACGAAACACCCCCTCTGAGAGGCGAAACGCCCTCGGGGCGGGAAAGTTACGCCGGTTCACCCCTTCCGGTGGCGCGACGGACGACCGTCCGTCGCGCCACGGGCGTATCCGCTTACGGTCTTTCCGCTGTGAGTCGCCGTGTCAACGGTGGCCGTCCACAAGGCAGATCGGAGGTGTGCTCGTGCGGATCGGAATCCTCACCGAGGGTGATTACCCGTACCCGAATGGTGAGTCGGGACTCTGGTGCGATCGTCTGGTGCGCGGAATCGCGCAGCACGAGTTCGATCTCTTCGCGCTCAGCCGCTCCGCCGAGCAGGAGGCGCGGGGCTGGGTCCCGCTCCCGATGCAGGTCAGCCGGGTGCGGACGGCGCCGATGTGGACCGCCGACGAGGACGGTCCGGGCACCCGCGCTCCCGGGGGGCTGTTCGGCCGGATGCGGTCGGGCGGGGGCGCACGCCCGTACGGACGGCGCGAACGGCGGCGCTTCACGGCGCACCTGACGGCTCTCGCGACCTCCGTCTGCACGGCCTCCGGCGGCACGGCCGGCGGGACGCGGGGCGAGGGCGAGGGCGGTGCCGCAGGTGCGGGAGGCATCGGCGGGACGGGCGCGGGGCGGCCGGCCGGCGGCGATGCGGACGAGCGGTTCGCGCAGGGCCTGTACGGGCTCGCCGAACTGGCCCGCGAGCACGGCGGACTCGCCGCGGCGCTCCGCTCCGAGACCGCCGTGCGGATTCTGGAAGCGGCCTGCCACGCCCCCGGGGCCGGGCGCACCGTCCAGACCGCCGCCGTCCCCGACCTGCTCGTCTTCGCCCGGGAGCTCGGCCGGGCGCTGCGCCCGCTCTCGCTCGACTGGTACGACGAGGAGAGCCTCGGCGCGGTCGACCTCTGCCACGCGACGTCCGGCGGCGCCGCCGCGCTGCCGGGGCTGCTGGCCAAACGCTTCTTCGGGGTGCCCCTGCTGGTCACCGAGTACGGCGTACGGCTGCGGGCGCACCACCTCGCCGCGGCCGGCACCGGATCGAGTGCGCCGGTGCGCGCCCTGCTCGCCAACTTCCACCGGCTGATCGCCGCCGAGGTGTACCGGCAGGCCGCGATCGTCACCCCCGGCGACACCCACGCCCGCCGCTGGCAGGAACGGTGCGGGGCCGGGCGCGAGAAGCTGCGCACCGTCCACCCCGGCATGGAGTGCGACCGCTTCGCGGCGCTGGGGGAGAGCGGCGACGGCGGTCCGGACGACACCCTGGTCTGGGTCGGCCGGATCGAGCCGGCCAAGGACCTGATCGCGCTGCTGCACGCCTTCGTGGAGATCCGGAAGTCCGCCCCGGCCGCCCGGCTGCGGATCGTCGGCGCCCCGGCACCGGGACCGGAGGGCGCTGGCTACCTCGCGCACTGCCGGGCGCTCGCCGACCGGCTGTTTCCCGATCGGCCGTTCTCCGACGGGCCGTTCTCCGGCGGGGCGACGGGCACGGACGCCGTCGACGGCCGGCCGGTCTCCTTCGAGGACCCCGGCGAGTTCGGGGCGGCCGACCCCGTGACGACGTACGGGGCGGGCGGGGTCGTCGTCCTCTCCAGCGTGACCGAGGGCTTCCCCACCGGCCTCGTCGAGGCGATGTTCTGCGGCAGGGCCACGGTCTCGACGGACGTCGGCGCGGTCGTCGAAGTCATCGGCGGCACCGGCCTCGTGGTGCCCCCGCGCAATCCCAAGGCACTGGCCGACGCCTGTCTCGCGCTGCTGCGGGACCCCGAGCGGCGCGCACGGCTCGGAGCGGCGGCGCGGGCCCGCGCACTCGAACTCTTCACCGTCGAACAGAATCTCGTGGCATTTCGTGGCATCTACCTGGAGCTGATGGCGCACGCCCCGGTGCGCCGGAAGGCCGAGACGGTGGAGGCCGACGGCGGACCGCGTCCGTTCGCCACCCCGCCCGAGGCACACGTCATGGGCCCGTGGCCGGACCTGTACGCCGCTCCGGCCGGGCGCACGCCGAGCTGGGCCGCCGAGCCCCGGACCGTCTGCGCGGGAGTGCGGGGAGCGGGTGGCACGGATGCGTGAACAGGAGCAGCGGCAGGGGCCGGAGGCGGCCGGGCCGGGGCGCGGCGGGCCGGGAGGGTCCGGCACGGCCGGCGACGAGCACGGAGGAGTCACCATGGGCCGCCCGACCGAGGTGTCCGACGCACCCGTCACACCGGTCACCGGTGGAAGCACGCCGGTCACCGCCGGAAGGGGGAGCACCCGACCCCCGACCGCCGGGACCCGCGTCGCCGAGGCCGAGCCCGGGGCCGGGGCCGGGGCCGAGGTCGAGTCCGGGGTCTGCGAAGCCGGGGCCGGAGCTCTCGTCACCGGGGTCGGAGCCGGAGCCGGGGCCCGCCGGGCTCCCGAGATCGCGGGGGCCACTGCGGCCCGGCGGCCCGGTGCCGCGCGGCGCGGCACCGCCGACCCCGTGAAGTCGCTGATGCACCGGCACCGGCAGCTGTGCGAACGGGCCGTCGACCCGCTGGAGATCGCCGCCGGGCTGGAGGCCCACGGCGTCACCGACCGGGTCGCCGCCCGCTACCGGCACCGCGACGTCTTCTCGCTCGCCGAGGAGCTGTTCGCACGGGTGCCCGGCGCGGCCACGGAGCCCGTGACCCGCCCCGGTGCGCCGGAGCGCGACGTCGAGACGCGCGCCGCCTGGTCGTTCCGCGCCCTGCTGCCGGGGGCGGTCTGCATCGCGACCCTCGACGCCCTCGAACTCACCGAAGGGACGCTCGGAGGACGGGCCCGGATCGCGCTCGCCCTCACCGGCGCGCTCCTCGTGCTCGCCGGACTCGCCCTCGCCCTGCGCGACGGCCCCCTGCGCGCCGAAGGCCGCTCCCCGGTCGCGGCCCGACTGTACGGCTGCTGGCTCCTCGGCTACGTCCTGTACGGCGAACCCCTGATCGACCAGGTGCTCAGCGGCGGCCCCGAAGGCCCCTGGGCGATCACCCCCGCACCGCTGCTGGGGCTGGCCCTCTCGCTCGCCCCGGCCGCCTGGTGCGCCCACCTCTTCTCCGTGCACGCGCACCGCAAACTCCACAGCAGCCGCGCGCTGGAGGAGTTCGCCGCCGGTGTGCGCCCCCTGCTGTTCGGCGCCGTCGCACTCCACCTGTGCGTCCTCACCGGCCTGCTGCACCTCGCCCGCCTCGGGCACGGGGGCGGCGGGGCGTTCGTCGGAGCGGCCGCGCTCGGAGTGCTGCTCCTGCTGGCCCGGCTGCTGACAGTGCACGGCTTCCCCGGACCGGCCACCGCCGCGCTCGCCACCGCCTGCGCCGTCGAGGCCCTGGTGCCCGCCCTGATCCTGGCCGGGAGACTGCCCGGTCTGCACTTCCTGGCCCGCCCCGTCGACGCCCTCGTCGTGGCGGGCGGCACCGGAGCCGTCCCCGCCGTCGCCTGCGGCGTCCCCGCTCTCGGGCTGCTCGTCACCGCCACCGTCCTCCTCCCCCGGGCGTCCGCCCACACCCCCGCCCGAGCCGACGAAAGCGGCACCGCCGGGTGACCACAGCCGCTCCACCCCGTGATCGCCGACCCCGCCCGGTACGAGCGGCACCCGCGATCACCCCCCCCACCACCCCCTTCACCTTTCATACGGACACACGCACGCCCCGCGGAGCCGACGTCGCGGGTCGCTGCCGCGTCACCACATCTCACTTCATCGAGGAGACAACGAACATGACCCCCCAATCCCCTTCACCGGCAGGTCGCCGTCGGCGCCGAGGGGGCGCGCGATGAGGGTGCTGCTGCTCGGAGCCAACGGGTTCCTCGGCCGCTTCGTGGCCGACCGCCTGCTCGCCGACCCCGCCGTGCACCTCACGGCACTCGGTCGCGGTGACGACGCCGACGTGCGGTTCGACCTGGCCAGCGGCAGCCCCGGCGCGCTGACCCGCTTCCTGGACGCCGTCCACCCCGGCGTCGTCGTCAACTGCGCGGGCGCCACCCGCGGTGGCGCGCGCGAGCTGACCCGTCACAACACCGTCGCCGTCGCCACCGTCTGCGAGGCGATGCGACGCAGCGGCTGCAAGGCCCGCCTCGTCCAGGTCGGCTGCTCCTCGGAATACGGGCCCTCGCAGCCCGGCTCGTCCACCGCCGAGGACGCGCTGCCGCGGCCCGGCGGCCCGTACGGCGTCAGCAAGCTCGCCGCCACCGAACTCGTCCTCGGCTCCGACCTCGACGCGGTCGTGCTGCGGGTCTTCTCCCCGGTCGGGCCCGGCACCCCGGCCGGCTCCCCGCTCGGCAGGCTCGCCGAGGCGATGCGCCGGGCCATGCAGTCCGGGGACGGCGAGCTGAAGCTCAGCGGCCTCGGTGTGCAGCGCGACTTCGTCGATGTGCGCGACGTCGCGCGCGCCGTGCACGCCGCCTCGCTCTCCGCCGCCCAGGGCGTCGTCAACATCGGTACCGGACGCGCCGTGCGCCTGCGGGACGCGGCCGCCGTCCTCGCCAGGGTCGCCGGATACGCGGGCGCGCTCCACGAGCTGGACGGGCCCCCGCCCCGGCTGCCCATCGGCGCCCAGCGCACCTCCAACGAGTCGGTCATCGAGCACCTCTCGGCGACCCCGTCCCCCTACCCCGACGGCTGCGGAGCCTGGCAGCAGGCCGACGTCCGCACCGCCAGGGACCGGCTCGGCTGGCGCCCCCGGATCAATCTGGAGGAGTCCCTCGCCGACATCTGGATGGAGGCGGCGTGCCGTATCTGACCGCCACCGGAACAGCCCCCAGAACCTGTGGCGCCGAGCAGGTCGGCTTCGGCGTCCCCGGCTGCGCGCACCCGCTGCTCGCCCCCGCCGAATGGGCCGAACTGGCCCGCCCCGGCACCCCGCTGCACTGGGCCGTCCTCAACATCGACAACGGCCCCGGCAGCCGCCCCGATCCGCACTGCCTGGAGGCCGCGGGCCGACTGCGCAACGCACGGGAGCGGGCCGTGCACGACGAGGACCCGCGCGACTCGGTCCGGGCGGCGGGCGGCAGGCTGCTCGGCCACCTCGACCTGGCCCTCGGCGGCCGGCCCTTCGAGGAGCTGATCGCCGACGCGCGGTCCTTCCTCGACTGGTACCGCGTCGACGGCTTCTACCTCGACCGCTGCCCGGCCGAACGCGCCGGGCTCCCGGCGGTGCGCCGTCTCACCGGCACGCTTGCCGCGCTCCTCGACGCCGGGGACCGGCCGCGCGGGGAGGGGCGCGGGCCACTGGTGCTCGCGCCCGGCACCCACCCGTACCCCGGCTACGCGGAGGCCGCCGACCAGTTGGTGACCTTCTGCGGCCCGTGGACCGACTACCGCTGGTCGCAGGTGGCGGAGTGGACCGCGGCCTATCCGCCGGAGAAGTTCGCGCACTTCGTCCACGGCGTCCCGCGCACCCACCTCGAAGAGGCCATGCGCATCGCCCGCTGGCAGGGAGCAGGCACGATCTTCTTCACGGATCGAGACGGTCAACGCGGACGAATGGACCCATTCGCGACGCTGCCCAGGTACTGGGACGAAATCGTCTCGCGGATCGGACCAGGTATCTCGGAATGAGAAGGGGCGTGGCAGTGTTACCGGAAGAACAACCGTACGCCGTTGAAGTACGTAGAAACCGACCACCTGCATTGTTGAGGTTCCTGTGTCGCTGCCACCCCTGGTCGAGCCAGCTGCTGAGCTCACCGTCGACGAGGTCCGCAGGTACTCCCGCCACCTGATCATCCCGGATGTCGGGATGGACGGACAGAAGCGGCTGAAGAACGCGAAGGTGCTCTGCGTCGGCGCCGGCGGTCTGGGGTCGCCGGCCCTGATGTACCTGGCCGCGGCCGGTGTGGGCACGCTCGGCATCGTGGAGTTCGACGAGGTCGACGAATCGAACCTGCAGCGCCAGATCATCCACAGCCAGTCCGACATCGGCCGTTCCAAGGCCGAGTCCGCCAGGGACTCGGTGCTCGGCATCAACCCGTACGTGAACGTGGTCCTTCACGAGGGACGGCTCGAAGCCGACAACGTGATGGACATCTTCGCCCAGTACGACCTGATCGTGGACGGCACGGACAACTTCGCCACCCGCTATCTGGTCAACGACGCGGCCGTACTGCTGAACAAGCCGTACATCTGGGGCTCGATCTACCGGTTCGACGGCCAGGCGTCCGTCTTCTGGTCCGAGCACGGCCCCTGCTACCGCTGCCTCTACCCGGAGCCGCCCCCGCCGGGCATGGTTCCCTCCTGCGCCGAGGGCGGCGTGCTCGGGGTGCTCTGCGCCTCCATCGGCTCCATCCAGGTCAACGAGGCCATCAAGCTGATCGCCGGCATCGGCGACCCGCTGGTCGGCCGGCTGATGATCTACGACGCCCTGGAGATGCAGTACCGCCAGGTCAAGGTCCGCAAGGACCCCGACTGCGCGGTCTGCGGCGAGAACCCCACCGTCACCGAGCTCATCGACTACGAGGCCTTCTGCGGCGTCGTGTCCGAGGAGGCCCAGGAGGCGGCGGCCGGTTCCACGATCACTCCCAAGCAGCTCAAGGAGTGGATCGACACGGACGAGAAGATCGAGATCATCGACGTCCGCGAGCCGAACGAGTACGAGATCGTCTCGATCCCCGGCGCCAAGCTGATCCCGAAGAACGAGTTCCTGATGGGCAACGCCCTCCAGGACCTCCCGCAGGACAGGCGCATCGTCCTGCACTGCAAGACCGGCGTCCGCAGCGCCGAGGTCCTCGCGGTCCTCAAGTCGGCAGGCTTCGCCGACGCGGTGCACGTGGGCGGCGGCGTGATCGGCTGGGTCAACCAGATCGAGCCCGAGAAGCCGGTGTACTGAGCACGACGCACCGGAACACCGAACACGGCGAGGGGGCCGGTCCGCACGGACCGGCCCCCTCGCCGTATCGATTCTGTGGACCGCCCTACGAGCAGGTCTTCCCGTCCTCCGGGACCTTCCCGTCGAGGAAGTACGTGTTCACGGCCGACGTCACACAGGCGTTCCCGCCGTACGCGCCGTGCCCCTCGCCCTTGTTGGTGAGCAGGACGCCGACACCCCTGCCCAGCTCGTCCGCCATCTTCCGGGCACCCTCGTACGGCGTCGCCGGGTCACCGGTCGTGCCCACGACCAGGATCGGACCGGCGCCCGGAGCGCTCGTCTCCGGGTTGTCGTGCTCACCCTCCACCGGCCACTGCGAGCACCAGCCCGCCGTGTCCCACGCCAGGAACGGCCCGAACACCGGGGACAGCTTCCGGAACTCCGGCAGGAGCGCCCTGGCCTCGTCCGCCGTCGGCCGGAGCCTGCTGTCCGCGCAGGAGATGGCGCGCTGCGAGTGGCTCTGGGTGTCGTAGTGCCCCTTCTCGTCACGGCCGTTGTACGAGTCGGCGAGCTGGAGCAGCCTGGTGCCGGTGCCGCTCTTCTCCGCCTCGTCCAACGCCTGTGTCAGATAAGGCCAGTTGCTCTTGGAGTAGAGCGGCATGACGATTCCGGTGACGGCCAGGGAGTCGTTCAGCTCGCGGCCCGAGGCGGTGGGCAGCGGCTTCTTGTCGATGCGCTCCAGCAGCCGTGCGATGCGCCGCGTGCCCGCCTTCGGGTCCTGGCCCCGGTCCTTGAGGTAGTTCTCCAGGGCCCGCTGGAAGCCGGTCGCCTGGTTGCGGGCGTGCCCGACGACGTCCGCGGTCGGGTCGACGACGGCGTCCAGGACGGTGCGTCCGACGTTCCGGGGGAAGAGGTGGGCGTAGGTGCCGCCGAGCTCGGTGCCGTACGACATGCCGAAGTAGGTGAGCTTCCGGTCGCCGAGCACCTGGCGGACCAGGTCCATGTCGCGGGCGGCGTTCACCGTGCCGACGTGCGGCAGGAGCCTGCCGGAGCGGCGCTCGCAACCGGCGCCGAAGTCCGCGCCGTCCTTCAGGAACGCCGCCTCCTCCGCCGCCGTGTCCGGAGTCATGTCGATCTTCCGGAAGGAGTCCTCCTGCTCCTTGTCGGTGCGGCAGTTCACCCCCTCGCTGGCCGCGACCCCGCGCGGGTCGAAGCCCACCAGGTCGTACCGGGAGTTGAGCTCCCCGTACGAACCGGCGGCGCGCGGCAGTATCGAGACCCCCGAACCGCCGGGGCCGCCGAAGTTGAACAGCATCGAACCGAGGCGCCGCCCCGTGTTCTCGGCCTTCTTGCGGATCAGCGCGATCCCGACCGTCCCGCCGTCCGGCTTCGTGTAGTCCAGCGGCACCCGGACCGTCGAGCACTGCCACTGAGGGCCGGGCGCGCTGCCGCCCTCCGGGGCCTCGCAGCGCTTCCAGTCCGGCTGCTGGGAGGTGAGGGAGGCGGGCAGCGGGGGCAGACCGGCCTGTTCCTCCGGCGCGGCCGACGGATCGCCGGCCGGGGACGCCGCGCCGCGGTCCGTGCGGTCGGCCGGTTTGTCGTCCGTCTCCCCGCCGCAGCCCGCGAGCAGGCCCGTCAGCAGAAGTGCGGTGCCGGCCAGAGCTCCGGCGCGTGCGTGTGCGGCCACGTCGTACGTCCTCCCCGTTGTTGCCCGTACCCACGGCGCACGGGGCGTGCCTGTCGTCGTGGCGTACGGCGGTGCCTGCAGCTGAGGCGTGCAGAAGTCCGCTCATGCTAAGGGCTGTCCCACGGGCCGCGGCCGGGCGCCGGGTCCGGGCGTGGTGTCCGGCCGTGGCGCCCGGACGCGGCGCGACGGGCCCGTCCGGTTCCGCTCGCCGGACGGGCCCCGGGTCACGAGGGGGAGCGTTCCTACGCGCAGACGGTTCCGGCCGCCGGAACCTTGCCGTCCAGCAGATAGCTGCCCACGGTCTTCTGCACACAGGCGTTGCCGCTGTTGTACGCGCCGTGCCCCTGGCCCTTGTACGTCATCTGCACGCCGACGTCATCGCCCAGCGCGTCCGTCATCGCCTTGGCGCCCTCGTACGGCGTCGCCGGGTCGCCGGTGTTGCCGATGACGAGGATGGGGGCCGAGCCCGGGGCACTGACGTCCGGGGTCTTCCAGGCGCCCGCGACCGGCCAGTCGGTGCAGGCCAGCAGACCCCAGCCGAGGTAGTCCCCGAAGATCTTCGAGGCGGACCGGAACTCCGGGAGCTTGGCCTCGGTCTGCTCCGCGGTGAACCGCTCCTTGGAGTCGGCGCAGTTGATGGCGGTGTTGGCGGCCATCGAGTTGTCGTAACGGCCGTCCTGCGAACGGCCGTTCAGCGAGTCGGCGAGGGCGAGGAGGAGCGCTCCGTTGCCGCCCTCGGCCTCGTCCACCCCCTGCTCCAGCAGCGGCCAGGTCTCCCTGGAGTAGAGCGCGGTCGCGATGCCGGTGATGGCCAGGGTCTGGGTCAGCGGGCGCGAGCCGAGACCCTCGACCGGCTTCTTCTCCAGCGAGGCGAGCAGACCGGAGATGCCCTGCTCGACCTCCGCGGGGGTGGAACCGGCGAGCTTGCAGTTGGCACCGCGGTTCACACAGTCCTGGGCGAAGTTGTCCAGCGCGAGCTGGAAGCCCTTGGTCTGGCCGAGCGAGGACTGCTCGGAGTTCTGGGTCGGGTCCACCACCGCGTCCAGCACCGCCCTGCCGACGTTCTTCGGGAACAAGTGGGCGTACACACCGCCCAGTTCGGTGCCGTACGAGATGCCGAAGTAGTACAGCTTCTTGTCGCCGAGCACCTGGCGGATCAGATCCATGTCACGGGCGGCCTCGGTGGTGCCGACGTGGGGGAGCTGGTTGCCGGAGTTCCGCTCGCAGGCCTCCGCGAACGTCCTGGTGCTCTTGACGAGGGTCTTCACCTCCGCGGGGGTGTCCGGCGTGCCGTCGATCTCGTAGCGGGCGTCGAGCTCCTTGTCGCTCTCGCACCGCACCCCCGCGCTGCGGCCCACGCCGCGCGGGTCGAAGCTGACCAGGTCGTAGCGGGCGCGGAGCTTGTCGTAGTCCCTGCCGAAGGCGGGCAGGGTGGCGACGCCGGAGGCGCCGGGCCCGCCGAAGTTGAAGACGAGGGAACCGATCCGCTTGCTCTGGTCCCGGGCCCTGGCCCGGATGAGCGCCAGCTGGATCGTTCTGCCGTCGGGCTTCGCGTGGTCGAGCGGGACCCGCATGAACGAGCACTCCCAGGGAGGGCCGCCGGGCAGCGGGGTCGGCGCCTTTCCGCCGCCCTGCGCCGGGACCGGGGCGGGGCAGGGCTTCCACGTCAGTTCCTGGGAGGCGAGGTCGCCGGAGCCGGTCGTCTCGGCGGCGTTCGCCGCCAGCGGCGAGCTGCGCGGCCCGGTGCCTTCCTCGGTGCCGCTCTTCGAGCAGGCGGTGACGGGCAGGAGCACGGTGACGACGGCGGCCAGAGCGGCGGCGCGCAGGGCGGGGGAGGTCCTCATGGGCCCATCGTGCGGGGCGAACCGGAGGGGTGCACGGGACACCGGTCCAAGCGGGTGGTCGGGACACGGACCGTCGCCCGACTGGCCTCGCCGACCACCCGTCCGGAGGCTGAGGAGCCGTCAGGACACGTTCGGTGGACCGGGAGGAGAGGGGGCGTCAGGCTCCCGCGTCCGGCCGGGCCAGTTCGCCGTCGGCTCGTTCGCCACCTCGGACAACACCTGCGCGAACTGCCGGGGCGGCTGGCAGTCCAACTGCCTGCACCGCGAGTTCATGAGCACCTGCCAGGCCGACTACGTGCGCATCCCCACGCCCAGGGCACCCTGGTCGCCACGGACGGTCACCCGGCCGACGCGTCCTGCCCGGTCTGCTCGCCGTCTCCGACGCGATGGGCACCGGTCGGTACGCCGCCCTGGCCGCCGAGGTCGGGCCCGGCTCCACCGCCGTCGTCGTCGGCGACGGGGCGGTCGGCCTGTGCGGGGTGATCGCCGCGAAGGAGATGGGTGCGGAGCGGATCATCGCGATGAGCCGCCACGAGTCCCGGCAGAACCTCGCCCGCGAGTTCGGCGCCACCGACATCGTCGCCGAGCGCGGTGAGGAGGGCATCGCCCGGATCAAGGACCTCACCGGCGGGATCGGCGCCGACAGCGTGCTGGAGTGCGTCGGTACCGCCCAGGCCATGCGGCAGGCGCTGCACTCGGCCCGGCCCGGCGGAAACGTCGGCTTCGTCGGCGTCTCCCACGAAGTGGCGATCGACGGGCAGGAACTGTTCTTCTCCCACGTCGGCCTGCGCGGCGGTCCCGCCCCCGCACGCCGCTACCTGCCCGACCTGATCGAACGCGTCCTGACCGGCCGCATCGACCCGGGCAGGGTCTTCGACCTCGTCCTGCCCCTGGACCGGGTCGCCGAGGGCTGCAGGGCCATGGACGAACGCCGCGCCGTCAAGGCCCTCCTCAAGCCCTGACCCGACCGCTCCCCGCCCTCCCCCGGGGAGCGTCTTCCCGGGGGAGTGGGGAACCGTCAGAGTTCGCCCTTGCGGGTCAGGTGGTTGAAGCAGAGCCAGCCGGGAAGCACCGGGAGCCACAGCGTCAGCAGCCGGTACAGCAGCACGGCCGGGGCCGCGACCTCCTTCGGCAGGCCGACCGCGATCAGGCCCAGGGTCAGCGCGCCCTCCACCGCGCCCATGCCGCCCGGCGTGGGCGCCGCCGAGCCCAGGGCGTTGCCGGCCAGGAAGACCACCGCGACGCTGGCGTAGCTGAGGTGCGGTACGTCCGGGCCGCTGAACGCCCGGATCGAGGCGTCCAGGCACAGCACGAACAGGAGGGTCAGCAGCAGCATCCCGCCGATGCCCGTCAGCAGCTTCTGCGGCCGCTGCACCACGTCGAGCATCCGCGGCACGACCCCGGCGAACAGCGACCGCACCCGCGTCACCACGAACTTCCGCAGGAACGGAACCGCCGTCACCACCAGCACCAGCACGGCGACCGTCAGCAGCCCGGCGATCACGGTCCTGGACGGGGTGAGCGAGGACGAGGTCCGCTCGGTGCCGGTCAGATAGCCGAACGCCGCCAGCAGCAGGATGTGGCAGCCGAGACCGAAGAGCTGCGAGGCGCCGACACTCGCCACGGCGAGCCCCGGCCGCACCCCGGCCCGCTGCAGGAAGCGGGTGTTCAGCGCCACCCCGCCGACCGCGGCCGGGGCGACGATCTTCACGAAGGACCCGGCGACCTGCGCCAGCACCGTCTTGCCGAACGACACCCGCTCGGGCACGAAGCCCAGCAGGCTCATCGAGGCCGCCACATAACTGAGGGCGGAGAAGCCGACGGCGGCGGCCACCCAGCCCCACTCCGCCTGCTCGACGACCGCGCCGAAGTCGGCCTGGGTGACCTGGGAGATGAGGAAGTACGCGGCGATCGCACCGGCGATGCAGCTCACGAGGGTGCGCGGCTTGATGCGCTCCAGCCGCACCGGCTCGACCGGCGCCTGCGGCCGGATCAGCAGCACCTGCTGCCGCATCTGGGAGAGCAGGTCCTCCTCGCGGGCCCCCTCCAGCGCGTCGTCCAGGGCCCGCTTCTCGGCCTGTTTCTGGTTGCGGAGTGCCTTTCGGTCGGCCTTGCGGCCCGGTTTCCGGCCGGTACGGTCGTCGGCCTCGGCCTCGGTGACGGTGTCGGCCGCCCCCTCCGGGGCAGCGTGCTCCTGGGCCCTGGCCCGCCGGGCCGCGTCCGACGCCTCCAGCACCGCCTCGCGCTCCCGCTGCGAACGCTCCCGGGCCAGCCGACGCAGCGTCGCACGGGTCGAGCGGCTCAGCGCGATCGGCTGGAGCAGCGGCAGACAGTCGGCGACGGCATCGGGGCCGAGGACCTCCAGGGCTCCGGCCACGGCCCGCTCGGCACCCACCCGCAGACCGGTGGTGGTGAGCAGCTGGGCCACGTCCATCCGCAGCACCAGATCGCCGGCCGCGATCTCGCCGCCGCGCAGATCGGTGACGAACACCTTGCCGGAACGATCCACCAGGATGGCGTCACCCGTGAGCCTGCGGTGCGCGATTCTTCGTGACTGGAGCGACTTCACCTGGCGCCAGGCGCCGCGCAGCACCTCGTCGGTGATCTCCAAGTCCTCCAGCGCGTCCAGGGAACGGCCGCCGATGTGCTCGTACACCAGCATCACGGCGTCGGGACCGAGCTCGGAGGTGGCGATCAGCTTGGGGGCGTTGGCCCCGGCGGCGATCGCCGCGTACGCGAGCAGCGCCTCCTGCTCCAGGGCCTGGCGCAGCGACTGGATGGAACTGCGCTGGGTGATGCCGCGCAGGGTGAGCCTGCGCCACAGCCGGTAGAAGAAGCCCTGGGCCTGCTGTTCGCGGTCGACGACCGTGACGTCGAGCGGCGCCCCGTCCTCCAGGGACACCAGATAGCGGCGCCCCCGGTCGCTCTGGTCGCCCGAGTCGGGGGTGTCCTCGGCGCGCATCGCGGTGACGGGGCGGAAGCCGACGTGACGCAGGCCGGCCATCAGGTGCTGACCGGTCGGCCGGACGTTGGGCGAGCCGACCGTGTACAGCGTGCCGTACGCGACGGTCCAGCCGATCAGCACGGTCAGGACGATCGAGAACGGGGTCGTGTAGCCGCCGACCAGCATGGCGAACGCGTCGAGCAGCAGCACCACCCACAGCACCACCCGCCAGCGCGGCCGTCTCGCCATCCCGACCGCCGTCATGTACGCGATCACGGGGGCGAGATAGCCGTGCACGGGGTCGGTGAGCGCGTCCCCCGGCTGTGGCTGGGTCAGGGCGTCCTTGATGGTGCCGGGGGCGTATCTGGAAACCCAGAGGTCGGTGGCGAGGGTGACGCCGTGCGCCAGTACGGCGGCGAGCACACCGTCGGCGATCCGCAGCCCGTCGCGTTTGATCAGCCGCTCGATCGCGAACGCGACCGGGACGAGCAGCACGGCGATGCTGGAGACCAGACCGGCGAGCTTGATCAGGACGTCGGGCGCCTGGCCGGTGCCCTTGTTGATGTCCTGTTCGAGACCGGCGGTGGTGCCGTGGGCGAACGCGGCGATCGAGAACAGGACGGCGATCGCCAGGATCCCGATGAGGAGCCGCATGAGGTCGGAGGGGCGGTGGACCCGGGCGGGAAGCAGCGGTTCGTCCCCCGAGACGCGTTCGGCCTGTTCCCGCGCGACGGTCGAGAGCGTCGATCCGGCCGGATGCCCGGGGGCGGCCTCTCGCTCCGCACCGGCCCCGGCCGCGTCCGGACCGGACCCCTCGAAGGGCGTGCGGGACGCGTCGGCGCGGCCCTTCCCGGCGGATGCGCGGGGCGCGTCCGGATGGGGCTCGGCATCAGGGGCGTCCGCCGCCTTCGGTGGCTGCACGCCCTGCTCCTTCGTCGCCTCTGATGGTTCTTCGTGGTCTCGTATCACCGGTCACCGCCTGCACGATGGTGGCACGGCCCGGCGCCGGAGGGGGGCATCAGGGTGCACCGCCCGGACGCGCGAAGCGCAAAATACGCCCCTTTCCCTCCGCACGCACGCCCTGTGGACGGCGGCACGCGGACCGTGGACGAAAGCACCCGGACCGGGCCGGGCTGTCGGTGGTGTACGGCAGGATGGGCCGGATGAGCCAACACCGGACGAACGGCGGGACGAACGGCGGGGCGGGCGCCGACCGGGCAGGAGACGACCGGCCGGGCGCCGGGCCGACGGTCCACGAGCTGCCGGAGTACGCGGAGCGGGTGCTCGACGTCGCCGAGCTGATCCCGCCCGGCCGCGTCATGACGTACGGCGACGTCGCCGAGTGGCTGGGCGACGGGGGCCCGCGCCAGGTCGGCCGGGTCATGGCGCTGTACGGGTCCGCGGTGCCGTGGTGGCGCGTGGTGCGGGCCGACGGGGCGCTGCTGCCCGGCCACGAGCTGCGGGCGCTGGACCACTACCGCGAGGAGGGCACCCCGCTGCGCGAGGCGTCGCGCGGCGCTGAGGGCCATCTGCCGCGCCTGGACATGAAGCGGGCGCGGTGGGACGGCGTCACCACGGGCGGGGGCGCGGACCGGGACAGGGGCGGAGGTGCTCATATCTGACAGCTTCGGCCATTCGGCGGCGCGACGGGCGACGCCGGGCCCGTACGACACGAGGGGCGTGCGGGAGTGGACGCCCGGCGGGACGTGCGCCGCGAGCCGGGGCAGGACCTGCGACGAAGGCCCCGAGGGGGCCGTCGACGGGGCCCGCGCCGCGGAACGCACCGGCTCCCGCCGGACCGGATGTGCAGGTTCCTGCGCAGCGGGACGCGCCGTTTTCCGCAGGATCGGACGCATCGGACGCATCGGTTCCTGTCGAGATGTGCGGGTCGGAGCACTCAGGACACCCGGAGCACTCAGGGCGCGGGGCACCCGTGATGTGCGTGATGCGCACGATGCATGTGACGTACGTGATGCGCGTGAAGCACGTGATATCTGCAACGTGCGTGATGTCGGACACGGTCGGGCGTACGGTGCGACCTCCGACGGCGTCCGCGCCCCGGAACGTGACGAGGCACGCAGCGCCCGCGCCCCGCATCGCGTCACCGCTGGCGTAGCGTCGTCAGTTCGCGCCCCGCACCGCACCTTCACCACCAGCACACCCACCAGGACCGGCGATCCACGTGAGTTCCTCCTCCTTCACCCGGCACAGTCCGCACCGTCAGGCACGACGGCGGACCGCGGGCGCGTACCGCCTGGTGCGTACTCCGCCGGGCTCCGTGGACCCCCCCCTTCTGGACGCGGCACAGCGCGCGGTGGTTGATCATCCCGGCGGCCCGCTCCTGGTGCTCGCCGGCCCCGGCACCGGCAAGACGACCACGCTCGTCGAGGCGGTCGCCGCCCGGGTCGCGCGGGGCGCCGACCCCGCCCGCCTCCTGGTGCTCACCTTCAGCCGCAAGGCGGCCGTGGAGCTGCGCGACCGGATGGCCGCCCGGCTCGGTGCCGCCCGCGGCCCGCAGGCCACCACGTTCCACTCCTTCTGTTACGCGCTGGTCCGTGCCCACCAGAACGCCGATCTCTTCGCCGAACCGCTGCGGCTGCTCTCCGGGCCGGAGCAGGACGTCACCGTCCGCGAACTGCTCGCCGGCCAGCTCGAACTGGAACGGGAGGGCTTCCCCCACATCCGCTGGCCCGACGAACTGCGGGCCTGCCTGACCACGCGCGGCTTCGCCGACGAGGTGCGCGCGGTGCTGGCCCGCAGCCGGGAGCTGGGCCTGGGACCGGACGCGCTGGCCGACTTCGCCCGCCGCACCGGCCGGCCCGACTGGGGCGCCGCCGCCGAGTTCCTCGCCGAGTACCTGGACGTGCTGGACGCGCAGGGAGTGCTGGACTACGCGGAGCTGGTGCACCGCGCCGTGCTCCTCGCGGAGCGCCCCGAGGTGGCGGCGCTGCTCGCGGGGCAGTACGACGCCGTGTTCGTCGACGAGTACCAGGACACGGACCCGGCCCAGGTGCGGCTGCTGCACGCGCTGGCGGGCAACCGGGGGAGCGCCCGGGGCGCCGGGGGCGGCCGGGACCTGATCGCCTTCGGTGACCCGGACCAGTCGATCTACGCGTTCCGGGGCGCCGACGTGAACGGCATCCTCGACTTCCCGGAGACGTTCCGGCGGGCGGACGGCGCCCCGGCCCCGGTCGGCGTGCTCACCACCTCGCGCCGGTCCGGGGCACAGCTGCTGGCCGCCACCCGGCTGCTGACCCGCCGGATGCCGCTGACCCGGCTCCCCTCGGAGAAGGTCCGCGCCCACCGGGAGCTGACCGCGGTCCACGAGGGCGGGAGAGCGGAGGCGTACACCTACCCGACCGCCTCCACCGAGCTGGACAACATCGCGGACCTGCTGCGCCGGGCCCACCTGGAGGACGGCGTCCCGTGGAACGAGATGGCGGTGCTCGTACGGGCCGGAGGCCGCACGATCCCCTCGCTGCGCCGGGCCCTGACGTCGGCCGGTGTGCCCCTGGAGGTCGACGGTGACGACCTTCCCCTGCGCCATGAACCGGCGGTGGCCCCGCTCCTGACCGCCCTGCGCGCGGTCGCCACGGCAGCCCTGCACCGGGGCACGCCGGACGGGGAGGGGGACGAGAGCGGGAACGGGAACGGGGACGGGGGAGGCGTGGCGTCGGCCGGGAGCGCCGAGGTCCCGGAGGCGGATGTTCCGGGGACAGGTGCTCCGGAGGCGGATGCTTCAGGGGCAGATGCTCCGGAGGCGGCCGAGGAGACTGCGGCCCCCCCTCAGGAGGGCGGCCCGGCATTCGCACCGGCCCCAGACCCAGCCCCCGCCTCCGACGACGAGGCCCCCTGGCTGGACACCGAGACCGCCCTGACCCTCCTCGCCTCCCCTCTCGGCTCCATGGACGCGGCCGATCTGCGCCGCCTCGGCCGGGCCCTGCGCGACGAGGAGCGGGCCGCCGGGAACCGCGTACCGGCGCCCTCCGGCGACCTGCTGGCCCGTGCGCTCGCCGAGCCCGAACGGCTCGTCGCACACGATCCGGCGTACGCCCGCGGGGCCCAGCGCCTCGGCGCGCTCCTGCGCAAGGCGCGCGAGCTGCTCGAAGGGGGCGGCACCGCGGAGGAGGCGCTGTGGACGCTGTGGTCCGGCACCCCGTGGCCGGGGCGGCTGGAACGCGCCGCCCTGCGCGGCGGCGCGGCCGGACGCAACGCCGACCGCGACCTCGACGCGGTCTGCGCGCTCTTCGACACCGCGGCCCGCGCCGAGGAGCGCACCGGCGGGCGCGGCGCGCTCAACTTCCTGGAGGAGGTCGACGCCCAGGACATCGCCGCCGACACCCTCTCCCGGCGCGTGGTGCGCCCCGACGCCGTACGGCTGATGACCGCGCACCGCTCCAAGGGCCTGGAGTGGCGCCTCGTCGTCGTCGCGGGGGTGCAGGAGGGGCTCTGGCCGGACCTGCGCCGCCGGGGTTCGCTGCTGGAGGCGGACCGGATCGGCCGCGACGGGCTGGCCGAACCACTCGCCCCCGGCGCCCTCCTCGCCGAGGAGCGCCGGCTCTTCTACGTCGCGGCGACCCGAGCCCGCGAACGCCTCGTCGTCACCGCCGTGAAGGCCCCCGCCGACGACGGCGACCAGCCGTCCCGCTTCCTCGCCGAACTCGGCGTCGAACCGCGCGACGTCACCGGCCGCCCGCGCCGCCCCCTCGCCGTCGCCGCGCTCGTCGCCGAGCTGCGCGCCACCACCGTCGATCCCGAGGCGTCCGACGCCCTGCGCGAGGAGGCCGCCCGCCGCCTCGCCCGCCTCGCCGCGCTCACCGACGACGAGGGCGCCCCGCTCGTCCCGGCGGCGCACCCCCACCGCTGGTGGGGCCTGTACGAACCGACCCGGTCCGCCGTGCCGCTCCGCGACCGGGACCGCCCCGTGGCGCTCTCCGGCAGCGCGCTCGACCAGCTCGCCAACACCTGCGCGCTCCAGTGGTTCCTGGGCCGCGAGGTGAAGGCGGACGCACCGGCCACGGCGGCCCAGGGCTTCGGCAACGTCGTCCACGTACTCGCCGACGAGGTGGCCTCCGGGCGCACCCCCGCCGATCTGGACGTCCTGATGGAACGGCTGGAATCGGTCTGGGACGGCCTCGTCTTCGACGCCCCCTGGAAGTCCCGGCAGGAGAAGGAACAGGCCCGGATCGCCCTCGAACGCTTCCTGCGCTGGCACGTCATGGACCGCACCGGCCGCACCTCCGCCGCGAGCGAGCACGACTTCGACGTGACGCTGGAGGCGGGGGAGTACGAGGTGCGCATCCGGGGCTCCATGGACCGCGTCGAGCAGGACGCCGAGGGCCGGGCCTACGTCGTCGACTTCAAGACCGGCAAGCAGGCCCCGACCAAGGACGAGGTCGCCCGTCACCCCCAGCTCGCGGTGTACCAGCTGGCCGTCCGGGAAGGGGCGGTCGACGAGGTCTTCGACGGCCGGCGCCCCGAGCCCGGCGGCGCCGAACTGGTGCAGCTGCGCCAGGGCGCCGCGAAGAAGGAGGGCGGCGACGCCCTGCCCAAGGTGCAGGCGCAGGAACCGCTCGACGGAGGAGGCGGCGGGGACGGCGGGGGCGAGTGGGTCTCCGACCTGCTGGCCACGGCCGCGGGCCGGGTGCTGGACGAACGCTTCACGCCCTCGACCGGCCAGCACTGCGGGCACTGCGCCTTCCGGGCCTCGTGCAGCGCCCAGCCGGAGGGCCGCCACATCCTGGAATGAGCCCCTCCGGAGAGAGGGGAGGAGCGGGACGGCCCGGGGGTGGAACAGGCCACGGGGGGCGAACCATGGGAACGATGGTGCGCACGGGGCGTGCGCACGGACCGGTGGACCGGTGGGGGCCGCGCGGTGTCAGTGCGTACGGCTAACCTCCCTGGGGTGTCCTCACGCATCACCGATCCCGAGCAGCTCAAGGAGCTCCTCGGGATTCCGTTCACCCCCGAGCAGACGGCCTGCATCACCGCACCTCCCGCACCGCAGGTGATCGTCGCCGGGGCCGGGTCCGGGAAGACCACGGTGATGGCGGCCCGCGTGGTGTGGCTGGTGGGGACCGGCCAGGTGGCCCCCGAACAGGTCCTCGGGCTCACCTTCACCAACAAGGCGGCCGGCGAGCTCGCCGAGCGCGTCCGCAAGGCCCTGATCGCGGCCGGGGTCACCGATCCGGACGCGATCGACCCGGACAACCCGCCGGGCGAGCCCAGCATCTCCACGTACCACGCGTTCGCAGGCCGGCTCCTCACCGAGCACGGGCTGCGCATCGGGCTCGAACCCACCACCCGCCTCCTCGCCGACGCCACCCGCTACCAGCTCGCCGCCCGCGTACTGCGCGAGGCCCCCGGCCCCTACCCGGCCCTGACCAGGTCGTTCCCCACTCTGGTCAGCGATCTGCTGGCCCTCGACGCCGAGCTCGCCGAGCACCTCGTACGCCCCGAACAGCTCGCGGAGCACGACACCGACCTCCTGCGCACACTCGAATCGGCCCGGCTCACCAACGCCGAACTGCGCAAGGTCCCCGAGACCACCGAGGCCCGACGCGAACTGCTCCAGCTGACCCGCCGCTACCGCGAGGCCAAGCGGAGCCGCGACCTCCTCGACTTCGGCGACCAGATCGCGCTCTCCGCCGAACTGGCGCTCACCCGCCCCGAGGTCGGCGCGATCCTGCGCGACGAGTTCCGGGTCGTCCTGCTCGACGAGTACCAGGACACCTCCGTCGCCCAGCGCCTGCTGCTCTCCGCCCTCTTCGGCCGCGGCCCCGAGCCCGGCCCCGAAACCCCTGCCGGCACCGGCACCCCCGCCGACACCGACACCGGCACGGCCGAGAGGGCGGTCGCGACCGGGCACGCCGTCACCGCCGTCGGCGACCCCTGCCAGGCGATCTACGGCTGGCGCGGCGCCTCCGTCGCCAACCTCGACGACTTCCCGCGCCACTTCCCGCACGCCGACGGCACCCCCGCCACCCGTTACTCCCTCAGCGAGAACCGCCGCAGCGGCGGCCGGCTCCTCCACCTCGCCAACGGTCTCGCCACCCCGCTGCGCGCCATGCACGAGGGCGTCGAGGCGCTGCGCCCCGCCCCGGGCGCCGAACGCGACGGCGTCGTCCGCTGCGCCCTGCTCCGTACCCACACCGAGGAGATCGACTGGCTCGCCGACTCGATCGCCCACCTGGTGAGGACCGGCAAGGAGCCCGGCGAGATCGCCGTCCTGTGCCGGACGGCGGGCGACTTCCCGGAGATCCAGGCCGCGCTCGTGGCCCGCGAGGTCCCGGTCGAGGTCGTCGGCCTGTCCGGGCTGCTGCACCTTCCCGAGGTCGCCGACCTCGTCGCGGTCTGCGAGGTCCTCCAGGACCCCGGGGCCAATGCCTCCCTGGTCCGGCTGCTCACCGGCCCCCGCTGGCGCATCGGCCCCCGCGACCTGGCCCTGCTCGGCCGCCGGGCCCGGCTCCTCGTCCACCGCGCGGCCCACGGCGACGACGAGGACTTCGACCCCGACCGCCGTCTCGCCGAGGCCGTCGAGGGCATCGACCCGGCCGAGGTGATCTCGCTCGCCGACGCGCTGGACACCTTCCTCGAATCCGGCGGGGAGGCGGACGACGGGCTTCCGTTCTCCGCCGACGCCCGGGTCCGCTTCGCTCGCCTCGCCGCCGAACTGCGCGACCTGCGCCGCTCGCTGGCCGACCCCCTGATGGACGTACTGCACCGGGTCCTCGCCACCACCGGCCTGGAGGTCGAACTCTCCGCGTCGCCACAGGCCCTGGCCGCCCGCCGCCGCGAGACCCTCGGCAACTTCCTGGACGTCGCGGCCCGTTTCGCCGCCGTCGAGAGCGAGGCCACCCTCCTCGCCTTCCTCGGCTTCCTGCGCACCGCCGTCCAGTACGAGAAGGGCCTGGACAACGCCCTGCCCGGCGGCGAGAACACCGTCAAGGTCCTCACCGCCCACAAGTCCAAGGGCCTGGAGTGGGACGTCGTCGCCGTGCCCGGCCTGGTCACCGGCCAGTTCCCCAGCGGCCAGTCCCGCGACGCCTGGACCTCCCAGGCCAAGGTCCTGCCGCACGCCCTGCGCGGGGACCGGGCCACCCTCCCCGTCATCCACTCCTGGGACGCCAAGGGCCTCAAGGGCTTCAAGGAGGAGATGAAGGAGCACCAGTACACCGAGGAGCTCCGCCTGGGGTACGTCACCTTCACCCGGCCCCGCACCCTGCTGCTCGGCTCCGGCCACTGGTGGGGCCCGTCCCAGAAGAAGCCGCGCGGCCCGTCCGGCTTCCTGCACGCGCTGTACGAGCACTGCGCGGCCGGAAACGGCGAGATCGAGGTCTGGGCCGACGAACCGGCCGAGGACGAGGAGAACCCGGCGCTCGCGGAGAAGACCGCCGACCAGGCATGGCCGCTCCCCCTCGACGACACCGCGCTGGCCCGCCGCCGCGCCGCCGCCGACGCGGTGATGGCCCACCTGGAGGCCCTGGCCGGGACAGGAGGCGCGCAGGACGAGCCGTACGAGCAGTACGAGCCCCCCTCCCCGCACAACGGCCCGTACGACGAGGCTCCGTTTCCCGACGAGCCGTACGAGGACGACCTGTACGACGGCCCGTTCCCTGACGACCCGTTCCCCGACGGCCTGTACGAAGACGGCCCGCTCTCCGACGACGAGACGTACACCGCCACCGCCACCGCCACCGCTGCCGACACCGACAGCACCGACAGCACCGACTGGGCCGACAGCACCGCGCGGCCCCGTCAGCCCCACATCCCCGCCGCCCGCGCCCCCGAGGAGGAGCGCCCCGCGCCCGCCGGGACGCACCGCCTCACCCCCGAGGAGGCCCGCACCCTCGCCTCCTGGGACCGCGACCTCGACGCGCTCACCGGCGAACTGCGCCGTGCCCGCGCCACCGTGCGCGACGTCCTCGTCCCCGCCTCGCTCTCCGCCACCCAGCTGCTGCGCCTCGCCGACGACCCCGAGGGCTTCGCCCAGGAGCTGGCCCGCCCGATGCCGAGGCCCCCGCAGCCCGCGGCCCGCCGGGGCACCCGCTTCCACGCCTGGGTGGAGTCCCGCTTCGAGGAGCTGCCGCTGCCCATGCTCGGCCCCGACGAGCTGCCCGGCGGCGACGGGAACGAGGCCGAGATCGCCGACGAGCGCGACCTCGCCGAACTCAAGGAGGCGTTCGAGCGCACCCCGTACGCCCGCCGCACCCCGTACCGCGTCGAGACGCCGTTCCAGATCACCCTGGCCGGCCGGGTGGTCCGGGGCCGCATCGACGCGGTGTACCGCACCGGGAACACGTACGAGATCGTCGACTGGAAGACCACCCGCACCAACACCGCCGACCCCCTCCAGCTCGCGGTCTACCGCCTGGCCTGGGCCGAGCTGCACGACCTGCCGCTCACCGACGTCACCGCCACGTTCCTGTACGTACGCAGCGGCGAGACCGTCCGCCCCAGCCGCCTCCCCGGCCGGGCGGAACTGGAACGGATCCTGCTCGATGAACAACCGGACTAGCCCCGGCCAGCCGTACCGACCCCGTACCGAGGGCGGAAGGACCCCATCGGGCGAGGCACTAGGCTCAAGGCCATGAGCGACACCCCGGACAACGCCGTCCGTACGTACACCGAGCAGCACCGCACAGCCTTCCTCGACGACCTCGCCGCCTGGCTGCGCATCCCGTCCGTGTCCGCCCAGCCGGAGCACGACGGGGACGTACGGCGCAGCGCCGAGTGGCTCTCCGCCAAGCTGGAGGAGACCGGCTTCCCGGTCGCCGAGATCTGGGAGACGCCCGGCGCCCCCGCGGTCTTCGCCGAGTGGCCGTCCGACGACCCGGACGCCCCGACCGTCCTCGTCTACGGGCACCACGACGTCCAGCCCGCCGCCCGCGAGGACGGCTGGGCCACCGACCCGTTCGAGCCGGTGATCCGGGACGGCCGCATGTACGGGCGGGGCGCCGCCGACGACAAGGGGCAGGTGTTCTTCCACACACTCGGTGTCCGGGCCCACCTCGCCGCCACCGGCCGCACCGCCCCCGCCGTCAACCTGAAGCTCCTGATCGAGGGCGAGGAGGAGTCCGGCTCCCCGAACTTCCGCGCCCTGGTCGAGGAACGGGCCGCCCGGCTCGCCGCCGACGCCGTGATCGTCTCCGACACCGGCATGTGGAACGAGACGACCCCCACGGTCTGCACCGGCATGCGCGGCCTCGCCGAGTGCGAGATCGAGCTGTACGGCCCCGAGCAGGACATCCACTCCGGCTCGTTCGGCGGCGCGGTCCCCAACCCGGCGACCGCCGTCGCCCGGCTCGTCGCCGCGCTGCACGACGCGGACGGCCGGGTCGCGATCCCCGGGTTCTACGACGGCGTCACGGAACTCACCGACACCGAGCGCGCGCTCTTCGCCGAGCTGCCCTTCGACGAGGACACCTGGCTGCGCACCGCCAAGTCCCGCGCCGCGTCGGGCGAGACCGGCTACTCCACGCTGGAACGCGTCTGGGCCCGCCCCACCGCCGAGGTCAACGGCATCGGAGGCGGCTACCAGGGTGCGGGCAGCAAGACGATCATCCCGTCCTCCGCCATGGTGAAGATCAGCTTCCGGCTGGTCGCGGGCCAGGACCCCGACCACGTCCAGCAGGTGGTCCGGGCCTGGGCCGAGACGCAGGTCCCCGCCGGGGTCCGGCACCGGATCGCCTTCGCCCCGGCCACCCGCCCCTGTCTGACCCCGCTGGACCACCCCGCCCTGCAGGCCGTGGCCCGCGCCATGGGACGGGCCTTCGGCCAGAAGATCCTCTTCACCCGGGAAGGGGGCTCGGGACCCGCCGCCGACCTCCAGGACGTGCTCGGCGCCCCCGTCCTCTTCCTGGGCATCTCCGTACCGTCCGACGGCTGGCACGCCCCCGACGAGAAGGTCGAGCTCGACCTCCTGTTCAAGGGCGTGGAGACGACCGCGCACCTCTGGGGCGAACTGGCCGCCGCACTCCGCTGAATCCTCTGAACACCCGATCCATCCCGGGGGAGTAGGAAGCACCTGTGAGCACCTTCGACAACGCCACCGTGGACCGTCCCATCGGTCTCACCGCGCCCAGTGGCATCGACCGCGCCGCGCACCACCGCCTCGACGAAGCATGGCTGTCCGCCGCGTGGAGCCACCCGACCACCCGCGTGTTCGTCGTCTCCGGGGGCCAGGTGCTGATCGACGACACGGCCGAGGGCGGCACGGAGATCGTCATGACCCCGGCCTTCGAGGCCCCGCTCACCGAGAACCACCGCTACTTCCTCGGCACCGACGAGGACGGCGTCAGCTACTTCGCGCTCCAGAAGGACTCCCTGCCCGGCCGCATGGACCAGCCGGCCCGCCCGGCCGGTCTGCGCGAGGCCGGCCTGCTGCTCGGCCCGCGCGATGCGGGGCTGATGGCACACGCGGTGGCACTGGAGAACTGGCAGCGCCTGCACCGCTTCTGCTCGCGCTGCGGCGAGCGCACGGTCATCGCGGCGGCCGGTCACATCCGCCGCTGCCCGGCCTGCGGCGCCGAGCACTACCCGCGCACCGACCCGGCGGTCATCATGCTGGTGACGGACGAGAAGGACCGCGCCCTGCTGGGCCGTCAGGTGCACTGGCCCGAGGGCCGCTTCTCGACGCTCGCGGGCTTCGTCGAACCGGGGGAGTCGATCGAGCAGTCCGTGGCGCGCGAGGTGTTCGAGGAGGCGGGGGTCACGGTCGGCGAGGTCGAGTACATCGCCAGCCAGCCCTGGCCGTTCCCGTCCAGCCTGATGCTCGGCTTCATGGCCCGTGCCACCTCCTCCGAGATCAACGTGGACGGCGAGGAGATCGAGGAGGCCCGCTGGTTCTCCCGCGAGGACCTGACGGCCGCCTTCGAATCGGGCGAGATCCTGCCCCCGTACGGCATCTCGATCGCGGCGCGCCTGATCGAGCTCTGGTACGGCAAGCCGCTCCCGAAGCCGGGCAGCATCGGCTGACGCACGACGGAACCGGGCCGGGACGCACCTGACGTTCCGGACCCGGACGCACCTGCCGTTCAGGGCCGGGGCGCACCCGCAGCCCCGGGCCGGGGCGCACCCGGACGAGCGCTCCCGGGCACGTACGGGAACGCCCCCTCCGCGACCGGAGGGGGCGTCTTCAGCCGCGGCAACGGCGGGAGTTGCGGGGATCAGGCGGCGAGCGCCTGCTTCACCTGCGCCAGGGACGGGTTCGTCATGACGGCCTCGGCACCCGTGGAACCGATCACCAGGACGGTGGGAACGGTCTGGTTGCCCCCGTTGGCCTTCTCGACGAAGGCCGCGGACTCCGGGTCCTGCTCGATGTTGATCTCGTTGTACGCGATGCCCTCGCGGTCCATCTGGCTCTTGAGCCGACGGCAGTAACCGCACCACGTGGTGCTGTACATCGTCACAGTGCCCGGCATGTCTTCGCGCTCCTCTGGCTCGTCTGTCTTCTCGGACTCGGTCCCGGTCCGACTCGGTACCGGACCCGGTCTCGTTCGTTCTCTTCGCAGTCTCATCCGTCGCGCGGAGAAGCTGGAAAGTGCGCCACCGTGAAACGCGGCACCGCACGGAAGGGGAACGTACGAGAGCCGAGCACCATTCCCGCCACCGCCCTCCCGATGTCGCCCCCGCACCGTCCCGCCCCGCCCGGGGCCGCCCCATACGAGGCCGCCCCGTATTAGTACGACGGATGCGGCTCCCCTGTGGACAACCTCCGCGCCCGTCTCTTCCGACCTGGCAGCATGGCGGGGTGACAGCAGCAACGCATTCCCTCCTCTTCCCGCAGGTCCCCGAGTCGGCCGACGCCGTGCTCGACGGCCTGGACCCCGAGCAGCGCGAGGTCGCCACGGCCCTGCACGGCCCGGTGTGTGTGCTGGCCGGAGCCGGTACGGGCAAGACGCGCGCGATCACCCATCGCATCGCGTACGGGGTGCGCGCGGGGATACTCCAGCCGGCGAGCGTGCTCGCCGTCACGTTCACCAACCGGGCCGCAGGCGAGATGCGGGGACGGCTGCGCCAGCTCGGCGCGAGCGGTGTGCAGGCGCGGACGTTCCACTCCGCCGCCCTGCGTCAGCTCCAGTACTTCTGGCCGAAAGCCGTCGGGGGCGAGCTGCCCCGGCTGCTGGAGCGCAAGGTCCAGCTCGTCGCCGAGGCCGCGGCCCGCTGCCGCATCCGTCTCGACCGCAACGAGCTGCGGGACGTCACCAGCGAGATCGAGTGGTCCAAGGTCACCCAGACCGTGCCCGCCGACTACCCGGCCGCGGTCGCCAAGGCCCAGCGTGACGCCCCTCGGGACCCGGCCGAGATCTCCCAGATCTACGCGACGTACGAGCAGCTGAAGCGCGACCGCTCGGTGATCGACTTCGAGGACGTGCTGCTGCTCACCGTCGCCATCCTCCAGGACCGGCACGACATCGCCGACCACGTCCGCCGCCAGTACCAGCACTTCGTCGTCGACGAGTACCAGGACGTCAGCCCGCTCCAGCAACGCCTGCTCGACCTCTGGCTCGGCGACCGGGACAACCTCTGCGTCGTCGGTGATGCCGGCCAGACGATCTACTCCTTCACCGGAGCCACCCCCGATCACCTGCTGAACTTCCGCACCCGCCACCCCGGCGCGACGGTCGTCAAGCTCGTCCGGGACTACCGCTCCACCCCCCAGGTCGTCCACCTGGCCAACGGAGTGCTCGGCCAGGCCCGGGGCCGCGCCGCGGAACACCGGCTCGAACTGATCTCGCAGCGCGACCCCGGCCCCGAGCCCGCCTGCACGGAGTACGCCGACGAGCCCGCGGAGGCCGAGGGCACCGCCCGCCGCATCCGCGACCTGATCGCGGCGGGCGTACCGGCCGGTGAGATCGCCGTGCTCTACCGGGTCAACTCCCAGTCCGAGGTCTACGAGCAGGCCCTGGCCGATGCAGGCGTGCCGTACCAGCTGCGGGGCGCGGAGCGCTTCTTCGAACGGGCGGAGGTGCGGGAGGCGGGCGTCGCCCTGCGCGGCGCGGCCCGCGCGGGGAGCAACGACTCCCTGCTCGACGACGCGGAGGGGCTGCCCGCGGAAGTGCGCGCGGTGCTCTCCACCAAGGGCTGGACCCCGGAACCGCCCGCGGGCTCCGGCGCGGTGCGGGACCGCTGGGAGTCCCTGGCCGCCCTGGTCCGGCTCGCGGAGGATTTCGAACGGGCCAAGCCGGGCGCCACGCTCTCCGACCTGGTGGCGGAGCTCGACGAGCGGGCCGCCGCCCAGCACGCCCCCACGGTCCAGGGCGTCACCCTCGCCTCGCTGCACTCCGCGAAGGGCCTGGAATGGGACGCCGTGTTCCTGGTCGGGCTGACCGAGGGCATGATGCCGATCGCCTACGCCAGGACCGACGAACAGATCGAGGAGGAGCGCCGACTGCTGTACGTCGGTGTCACCCGGGCCCGCCTGCACCTCACCCTGTCCTGGTCGCTCTCCCGCTCGCCCGGCGGCCGTGCCGGCCGACGCCCGAGCCGCTTCCTGAACGGGCTGCGCCTCGGTTCGGCGCCCCTCGGTGCGCGGCGCGGCGCGGCGACCGGTACCGGCGGGATCGAAAGAGGCTGGAGCCAGGGCCAGGGCCAGGGCCAGGGCCCGGTCGCCAGGCGCGGCCGACGCGGCCCGGCGCGGTGCCGGGTCTGCGGCAGGACCCTCACCGACGCGGGCGAGATGAAGCTGATGCGCTGCGACGACTGCCCCTCCGACATGGACGAGGCACTGTACGAGCGGCTGCGCGACTGGCGGGCGGTCAGGGCGAAGGAGATCGGCCAGCCCGCGTACTGCGTGTTCACCGACAGGACACTGATGGCGATCGCCGAGGCCGTGCCCGGAAGTGAGGGCGAGCTGGCCGGTATCTCCGGCGTCGGAGCACGGAAGCTGGGCCGGTTCGGGACGGCGGTCCTGGCCATTTGCGCAGGTGGGACAGTGGATGAAGTGCTTGGGGAAGCCGATGATGAGACGTGAGAAAAAATCGTCGAAAAAATAGTTTGCGCGCGCCCCAGTCATCACCATAGGTTCTTAACCACGGGAACAGCGGCTTCTCTGAAGTCCTGGTCCTGTGCTGTACTTATCCGAATACGCAGGACCGGTTCACCGGTCCCCTGGACGCCGAGAGGAGGCGATTGAAGTGATCAGCATCATCAAGACCAACAAACTGACCGATCTTTCCGTCGTCTCCGCCTGCTCGCTCGGCCTCGCCTGCTCTTCCGAGTCCTCGCTCCGTGGCACCGGTCTGTCCGGCATTCCTGCCGTCGGCCTGTCCGCCCCGGCGAGCCTCCCCGTGCGGGAGCGCAATGAGCGACCGGCTCAGGCACCGGCAGCAGCAGTAGCGAAGGGGCAGGCCCAGGCCTACGCCTTTGCCGCCGTCGGTGCGGGAGCGGAATTCGGCACCAAGAAGCAGACGAAGCACCACACGATGTGGGCCTTCCGTGGGCCTGAACCCTGGAGTGATCCAGCCTGATCCACCATCAGGCCGGCGCCTTCAGGGCCGCGGAACCCCACTCGGGATCCGCGGCCCTTTTGTTTTGTCCGAACGGACGAGACAGCACGAAGGGGCCTCGGGACAAGAAGCACCCGGTACCAGCCGCCACCCGGTCAACAGGCCGGAACGAACAGACGAGGACACCACCCACCGTGCAACTCGAAGCGCACGCCCCGTCCGTACCGCCTTCCGACACGATCTCGCCGCCCGGCCTCACGGAGGACTCCACCTTGCTCCCCCTCACCGCGCTCACCGCGCTCGACGACGCCATCGAGAACCTCGGCGTACCCGTTCCGTGCCGCTCCTACGACCCGGAGGTCTTCTTCGCCGAGTCGCCCGCCGACGTCGAGTACGCCAAGTCCCTCTGCCGCACCTGCCCGCTCGTCGAGGCCTGCCTCGCGGGCGCCAAGGAGCGCCGCGAGCCGTGGGGCGTCTGGGGCGGAGAGCTCTTCATCCAGGGCGTTGTCGTTGCTCGCAAGCGGCCGCGTGGTCGTCCGCGCAAGAACCCGGTCGCGGCGTGATCGCCGACCTGGGGGTCACGGCCCCCAAGCCCACGAACCGCATCGGAACCATCGACCGTCCCCACACCCACGATCCCCGAAATCAGGCCCTCATGTCCGTCCCCACGAACGAGCCCGTCGGCTCCGCAACACCGAACGTCACGATCATCGGCGCGAACGACTCGCGTCAGAACAGGACCCGCGAGATGCAACTCATCCCAGAAGCCCTGGCGCGTGCTCATATGCACGACCGCATGAGGGAAGCCGACACGCAACGCCAGGCCGTGCGCCTGATCGCCGCGCGTCGGATGCAGCGCAAGGCCGAGCGCGCCTCGATGCGCGCCCGCCGCGCGCTGGCCATGGCGGTCATGAACTAGCACCCCTCCCGGCAGGCTTTGCCCCGTCGCAAACATTGCCGGTCACGGCACCAGCCAGGTCGACAGCAATACCCGCTGCCGGGCAACCGCTCGGCCCGGCGGCGAACAGCACCCAAGTCAGTACCCCTTCCGCGGGGCCGGTCCGGACGGACCGGCCCCGCGGTCGTACTGCGTGCGACCGGGCCGCCGCACACCGCCGCTGCCGTGGGGGCGTCCTGGGTCCGTCGTTCCGTCGTTCCGGTGTCGTCGTGTGCCGGTGCAGGGCGGCACGATGGCGCCGGGGTTATCGTCACGGCGTGGACGAGGAGACTCAACACCCGATTCAGCAGTCCGCGCAGAGCGACGCGGCAGTGGCCGTCTGCGCCCTGTGCGGCACATCCGCCGACAGCGAGACCACACCACCGACCTGGATCTGTTCCGTGGAGAACGGCCAACGCCAGTACTTCTGCGAACAGTGCGCCCGCACCCACATCCGGGCGATCGAAAGCCGCCTCGACTCCACCTGGTGGTGACCCACCCGGGGACCCGCCCGGCCGGAACGCGCCTGTCGGGAACGCATCCGGCGGGAACACGTCGGCGTCGTCCTTACCTATGCCCCCGCAGGCGCGTCCTCCACCAGCTCCTGCACCACGGCCTCCTCCTCGTCCTCCAACAGCTCCTGCGCCGCCGTCTCCTCCTCGTACTCCGGCAGGAAGCCCGGCAGCCAGGCTTCGAGCTCGTCGCGCAGCCGTACCGTGGCACCCAGTTGGCACAGCACCCCGATCGTGCTCAACGTCACCCGGTGTATCAGTAGATAGGCGGGCGGCAGATTCAGCTGCTTGCCGAGCTGATGCGCGGGGGAGCGGAGGTCCGCGATCCGCGCCGCCTGGTTGCGCAACCAGCTCCGGGTGAAGGTGAACTCCTCCACCTGCGCCGGTTCGATGATGGGAAGGAGGTATTCGAGCACCGCGTCCGGGTCGAGATCCACCGACTCCCTGACGAACCCCTCCTCGCGCAACCGCTCGTAGACCGCCGCCGCCTCACCCGCCAGCGCCAGCCGCAAGGAGTCGCCGATCGGCTGCGGCAGACCACCCGGCAGCCGGTCCACCGTTCCGAAGTCCAGCACCCCGAGCCGCCACCGGCCCCCGTCGCCGGACTCCTCGCCGGTCTTTTCGCCGGACTCCTCGTCCGGGGGCAGCAGCCGGAAATTTCCCGGATGCGGATCTGCGTGCAGCAGACCGGTGCGGGCCGGCCCCGAGAAGAGGAACCGCGCCAGCAACTGACCGGCCCGGTCCCGCTGCTCCGGCGTGCCCTCCGCGATCACGTCGGCCAGCGGAACACCGTCCATCCACTCCGTCACCAACACCTGGTCGGACCGGTGCACCACACCGGGGATCACGACGTCGGGATCGTCGGCGAACTCCTCGGCGTGATCCTGCTGCGACCGAGCCTCCTGCTCGTAGTCCAGCTCCTCCGAGACCCGGTCGTGCAGCTCCGCGATGAGCGGCTTGATGTCCATGCCCGGGATCAATGGGCCGAGCACCCGGGCGAATCTGCTGAGCTGGGTCAGATCCGAGAGCAGGGCCTCCCCGGCGCCCGGGTACTGCACCTTCACCGCGACGTCCCGTCCGTCGTGCCACACCGCCCGGTGCACCTGGCCGATCGAGGCGGCCGCCGACGGCGTGTCCGCGAATTCGAGGAACAACTCCCGCCAGTTCTCGCCGAGCCGCTCCTCCAGCACCGCGTGGACGGTGCCGCTGGGCATGGGGGGCGCGGCCTCCTGGAGTTTGGTGAGCGCCGCCCGGTACGGCCCGGCGACCTCCTCGGGCAGCGCCGACTCGAAGACCGACAGGGCCTGCCCGAGCTTCATCGCCCCGCCCTTCAGCTCGCCCAGGACCTTGAACAACTGGTCCGCGGTGCGCTGCTGCACCTCCCGGGCGACCAGCTCCGCGGACTTCCCGCCGATCCGCTTGCCCAGACCCCAAGTGGCGCGGCCGGCGAACCCCAAGGGCAGGGTGGCCAACTTGGCGGTACGAGTGACCGCTTTCCGGGGAAGATCAGACATGAACCCCTCCAAATCCCAGACTGCCGTGCCGCGTGCGACGGTTACCCGGCCATTGTGTCGTGCGTGGTGTCGGCCCCGGAGGAGCACTCCCTCCCCAGATGCCCGGCCGCTCCGCAGGGGCAGTCGGGGTGCGCTCCGATCTGCTCGGACCGCCAGTCCAGCAACGGCAGTGCCGCCTCCCAACGTGTCCCGATGCTCGCGGGCAACTCCCCGTCCAGGAAGGACAACGCGTGGGCGGCCGCCATCCCGGCCACCGCCGTTGCCAGACCCAGGTCGCAGGCCTGCACGGCGGCGCGTCGCCCGGACCGCCACTGGGACAGCATCCTGGGCCACTGCTCGTCCCCGTCCGCCCGGTTCAGTTCCAGGCACCCCGCGCAGGCCGTGCCCCCGGGCAGGACCAGGGGCCCGACCACCCCCGTCGCCTCCATCACCCCGGCATAGAGATGGGGAGTTCCCGACGCGATCCACGGCTCGGCCGGACGCGGGTCGGGGGCGTACACCGCGAGGCCGTCGCGAGGGGCTACCACGACCAGTGAAAGCCCCGGCTCACCACCCGACGGGGAACCCGCCGACCCTGCCGCCCGGGACGTCGCGCCGATGGCGGATCTGCGCACCAACTGCCGGGCCGCGGTGTCCCTGCGCTCACCGACGGATGTTGGCGGAAGCCCACTGGGCGAGACGTCCCACGGCTCCGTGTGCCCGCCGTCCAGAACCTCCACCCGGCCCACCCCGGCCCCTGACAGCACCGCCGCGATCGCGGCCCCGACCCGCCCCGCGCCCCGCACCTGGACCCGCATCGCCCGACGGGCCGCCAGCCGCCGCATCCCGCCGCCCGGTTCGGGATGGACGACGGAGAGCGATGCCAGATCGGGGCGATGCCGCTCCAACGCGCCGGGCCGGTTCCGCAACGCGTCGGTCTCCGGGGCGGCGGCCCGTACGTCGTCGATCAGTCCCGCGCTCGTCAAGCGGTTCACCAGCACGTCCACCTGATGCTCGGACAGGTCCAGCCTGCGGGCCTCCTCGCGCAGCAGCGGCAGACCGCGCGTTCCGTCGAGCAGTTCCAGAAAACTGCCCGTGGCAATATCCATTGGGCCGAACTTCACCGCATGGGCGTGGGTCACCCCGAATTGCACGGTGCCCCGGCCGCGCCATGCGCGGCGCAGTGCGGGTTTCAACATCGGATGCACGACTACCCCCGGTCTGTGTTCCTCGATCTCCTGCGTGGGCCGTGGCCCGGATCTTCGCGAGATCCGTTGTCAGAATGCGGTCCGGCGCCAAAGTGTGCGGAAAGTTATCCACAGGTAGGGGGTATTAGTCGTTCAAATGGTGCGTGCTGTGGCGCGGATCGGACGCGAACCGTTCCGGAGGCGCGACTTCCCCCACCGATACCGGGTAACGTCGTGGCGTGCCCGCCGACCCGTCACCCGGATTCGCCGGGGAGACCCCCGCGAGCGGCGCCGGAATCCAGCGGCGCGGCGCTCCGGACCGTCCGCCCCGCGCCTCGGCGACGAGCGCGGTCGAGGTCCGCAGAAGCAGCCGCCGCAGCAGAACGGTCTCCGCGTACCGCGAGGGCGACCGCACCATCGTGCTCATCCCGGCCCGGATGTCGGAGGCCGAGGAGCAGCGCTGGGTGGGGGTGATGCTCGACCGGCTCGCGGCGCAGGAGAGCAGACGCGTCCTCGGCGACGGCGAACTGGCCGAGCGCGCCGAGCGGTTGTCCGCCCAGTACTTCGAGGGCCGGGCCAGGCCGGCGTCGGTGCGGTGGGTGACCAACCAGAACACCCGATGGGGGTCCTGCACCCCGGCGGAGGGCAGCATCCGCCTGTCGCACCGGCTGCAGGGCATGCCCGAGTACGTCGTCGACTACGTGCTGGTCCATGAGCTGGCCCACCTGCTCGTACCCGGCCACGGCCCTCGCTTCTGGCGGCTGCTGGAGGCGTACCCCCGTACCGAACGGGCGCGCGGTTACCTGGAGGGCGTGGTGGCGGCCGACCGGCTTCCGCACCTGCCCGCCGCGCGCGGTGAGTGACATACGGCGATTCCGTACCAGGTGTGTACCGGCTTAGCTCAATGTCAGAGTTTGCGGTTAGCCTGGCGCGACGCATTCACATTCGGGATGGGGGACGGTCGTTACGCATGGCCAGGGAATTCCAGCGCGGCCACAAGGCCAAGATCAGCGATCTCACGCCGGGGACAGATCTGTACGTAGGTGTGCAGATCGCCGGGTCGGGACTGACCTTTGACATCAGTTGCTTCGGCCTCGACGCCGATGAGCGACTCTCCGACGACCGGTATTTCATCTTCTTCAATCAGCCTAAATCGCCCGAGGAGTCCATTCAGCTCCTCGGCGCCCAGGCCGGCGACACCGAGTCGTTCCGCGTCACCCTGGACCGCATTCCGGCGCACATCCACAAGCTGTCGTTCACCGCGACGATCGACGGGGCCGGGCAGATGTCCCAGGTCGGCCCCGGGTACATCCGGGTCGTCGCGGGCGGCGAGGAGGTCGTCAGGTACGCCTTCACCGGCTCGGAGTTCAGCACCGAGCGCGCGGTGATGCTGGGCGACTTCTACCTGAAGGACGTCTGGCGCTTCGCCGCCGTCGGCCAGGGTTTCGACGGCGGTCTCGAAGCGCTGCTGAAGAACTTCGGCGGCGAGGTCGCCGAGGAGGAGCCCGCCGCTCCCCAGCCGCAGGCCGCCGCCCCGTCGTTCGCCCCGCCCGCCCAGGCAGCGGCCCCCGCCCCCGCCTTCGGTGCCCCGGCGGCCCCGCAGGCGCCCCAGCCCCCGCAGCCGGCTCCGTCCTTCGGGGCCCCGGTCGGCCAGGCCCCGCCCCCCACCCCGCAGCAGCAGATGCACGCCGCGCCGACGATGGCCGCGCCGCTGGCACCGCACGGCAGCACGGTGCCGCCCGCGCCCGCCCCGGCCCCCGCTCCGTACGGACAGCCGCAGCAGCCGCAGTTCGGCCAGGCTCCCGGCCATCCCGCTCCCGCCGCCCCGTACGGCCAGCAGGCCCCCGCGCCCTACGGGCAGCAGCCTCCCGCCCCGTACGGACAGCAGCCGCCGGGGATGCAGCCTCCGGGGATGCCGGGAATGCAGCCGCCCGGCATGCCCCAGGGCGTGCCGCAGGCCGGTGCCGGCCTCCAGGCGGCCCTCCAGCCCTACAAAGAGACGGCCAACGGCCAGCGCTGGACCCCGCAGAATCAGCAGCTCATGCGGGTCGACCTCGCCATGGGCGGCACGCCCGTGCTCGCCCGCCAGGGCAGCATGGTGATGTACCAGGGCAAGGTCGACTTCAGCTACAAGGGCGCCGGCTTCGCGGGCCGCATCGTCGGCAACGCCACCGGCCAGGAGATGCAGCTGATGCGCTGCACCGGCCGCGGGCAGCTCTTCCTCGCGGAGGACGGCTCCCACCTGCACGCCATCGAACTTCAGGGCGACGGCATCTGTGTCTCGGCGGAGAACGTCCTCGCCTTCGACGAATCCCTGCAGTACGAGGTCCGCAGGATCGAGGGCCACGGAATCCCGGGCGGGGCCCTGTTCACCATGCAGTTCCAGGGCACCGGCACGATCGTCGTCAAGACCCACGGCGTCCCCGTCGTCCTGCCCGTCACGCCGACCACCTTCGCCGACTGCAACGCCGTCGTGGCCTGGTCGTCCGCGTCCCAGGTGATCATCTCCAGCCAGGTCCGGCTGCGCCGCAACGCGTACCCGGGACACAGCGGGGAGACCGTGAACCTCCAGTTCCGGGGAGCCCCCGGCAACTTCATCGTCGTCCAGCCCTACGAGGTCTGAGGGAGCCCGTCATGAACCAGCAACTCGCGGGCTACGCCCCGACCCCCGTCACGGCCCGGATGGAGAACCACGGCCGCACGATGCTCAAGGTCGCCATGGCCACCGGCCAGGACCTCTACGCACGTACCGGCTCGATGGTCGCGTACGAGGGCTTCATCCAGTACGAACCCAACCCGCCCGCCGTCCGCCAGATCGCCTCCCAGTGGATCACCGGCGAGGGCGCGCCGATCATGAAGTGCTCCGGCGACGGCCTGCTCTACCTCGCCGACTACGGCGCCGACGTGGTCGTCATCAACCTCAACAACGACTCCCTCTCGGTCAACGGCACCAACGTCCTGGCCTTCGACGGCCACCTCACCTGGGGCGTGGAGCGGGTCAAGGGCCTCGCCAAGTTCGCGGGCCAGGGCCTGTGGAACGTCTGCATCTCCGGCACCGGCTGGGTCGCCATCACCTCGCGCGGCACGCCGATCGTCGTCGACTGCGGACGCGGCGAGGACGAGACCTACGTCGACCCGGACGCCCTCGTGGCGTGGTCCCCGAACCTCAAGGTGAAGGGCAAGCGCAGCTTCAAGGCGGCCTCGCTCATCGGGCGGGGCAGCGGTGAGGCCTACCAGATGGCCTTCTCCGGCCAGGGCATCGTCGTCGTACAGCCGAGTGAGGACAGTACCGACCGCCTGCGGATCCGGAACTGAGGGGGAGGGAAACACCATGCAGAGTCCGCTTTTCAACTACACGGAACAGCAGTCCCAGGACCGGTACGCCATCCAGAACCCGCAGCTCCTGCGGGTCTCGCTGACCGGGCACGACGACGTGCTCGCCCGCAAGGGCGCCATGGTCGCCTACCAGGGGCTGATGGAGTTCGACGGCGAGTACCAGGCGAACAGCCAGCGCCGCGCCCGCGCGAACACCGGTGAGGGCCTCGACCTGATGCGCTGCTCCGGGCAGGGCACCGTCTTCCTCGCCAACCTCGCGCAGTACATCCACATCGTGGATGTCGACCACGACGGCCTCACGGTGGACAGCGCCTACGTCCTGGCGCTGGACTCCGCGCTGCACGCCGAGGTCATCGCGGTGGACAGCCAGTACGGCATCTCGGGGACCGGCAAGTACCAGCTCAACATCTCCGGCACCGGCAAGGTCGCCCTGATGACCTCGGGCCAGCCGCTGATGATGCAGGTCACCCCGGACAAGTACGTCAACGCCGACGCCGACGCCATCGTCGCCTGGTCCAGCTCGCTGCGGGTGCAGATGCAGGCCCAGACGCACTCCTCCGGTGTCTGGCGCAGGCGCGGAAACACCGGTGAGGGCTGGGAGCTCAGCTTCCTCGGCCAGGGTTTCGCCCTGGTTCAGCCCAGCGAGGTGCTGCCCCCGCAGAACCACCAGATCGGCCAGGGCGTCCGGGCCCAGTACGGCATGGGCCAGCAGGGCGCCCACGGCCAGAACCAGAACAACGCCTGGAACTGATCCGCGGCGCGACACCCGGACCGAAGCGGGTGGGGGCGGACTCCTCGGAGTCCGCCCCCACCCGCTTTCGTGTGCCGTCGTCCTACCCGCGTCGCTCCAGCGCCGCACGGGCCAGCTCCGTCAGCCGCACGACCGACGCGTCGGCCACCGAGGCGACCTCGTCGTACGCGAACCAGCGCAGGTCCAGCGACTCGTCACTGATCTGCTCCGTCGAGCCCGAGGGCGCCAGCGCCACGTACTGCACGTCCAGGTGCCAGTGGCAGGGCGGGGGGATCGAATGGCGGTCCAGCGTCACCGGTCCGCCCGCGAGCAGCGTCAGGCCGCTGACACCGGACTCCTCGGACGCCTCCCGAAGGGCCGCTGCGGCCAGCGACGTGTCCTGCGGCTCGCAGTGGCCGCCCATCTGCAACCACATCCGCAGCTTGCGGTGGAGGGTGAGCAGCACCTGGCCGCGCTCCGGGTCCACGACCAGGGCGCTGGCCGTCAGATGACCGGCTTCGCAGGCCTTCCACATGCCGTCGGGGTACTTCGCCAGATGGTCGAGGTAGACCCGGCGCAGCTCGTCCTGGGCCGGGTCGGCTCGCTGCTCGTACTCCTTCAGCACGAGCACGGCGTCGTCGTGCAGGCTCACCGGTCGGTGTCGCCCTTGTTCTCGTCACGGCCCTCGGTCTCGCCGGTGCCGGTGTCGTCCCCACCGTCCGCCGCGGGCTTCTGCGGACCCTTCGCGGCCTCGCCGAGCATCTTGTCCAGCTCGGAGAAGTCCAGCTGCTCGTGGTGCACGAAGCCGTCCGGGTCGTCCAGGTCCTGGGCCGTCGGCAGCATGTCGGGGTGCTCCCACAGGGCGTCGCGCCCGTCGAGCCCGCGCGCGTCGGTGAGGGACGCCCACAGCCGCGAGGCGTCGCGCAGCCGCCGCGGGCGCAGCTGCAGACCGATGAGCGTGGCGAACGTCTGCTCGGCCGGGCCACCGGAGGCGCGTCGCCTGCGCATCGTCTCGCGCAATGCGTCCGCCGAGGTCAGACGGGACTTCGCGGCCTCGTGGACCACGGCGTCGACCCAGCCCTCGACCAGGGCGAGCGCCGTCTCCAGCCGGGCCAGGGCAGCCTTCTGCTCCGGCGTGTCCTCCGGCTGGAACATGCCCTGCTGAAGGGCGTCCTGCAGCTGCTCGGGCTGCGACGGGTCGAACTGGCCGACCACGTCCTCCAGCTTGCTGGTGTCGACCTTGATGCCGCGCGCGTACCCCTCGACGGCTCCGAAGAGATGCGAGCGCAGCCACGGGACATGGGCGAAGAGACGCTGGTGGGCGGCCTCGCGCAGGGCCAGGTACAGCCGCACCTCGTCCTGCGGGACGCTGAGGTCCTTGCCGAACCGCTCGACGTTCAACGGAAGGAGCGCGGCCTTGCCCGCCGGGCCCAGCGGCAGCCCGATGTCGGTCGAACCGACGACCTCACCGGCCAGCACACCGACGGCCTGCCCGATCTGCTGGCCGAACATCGCGCCGCCCATCGACCGCATCATGCCGATCAGCGGGCCGGCCATCGCCTGCATCTCCTCGGGCAGCACGTCGCCCATGGCGAGGCCGACGCGCTCGGCCACCGGGTCGACCAGCTTCTGCCAGGCGGGCAGGGACGCTTCGACCCACTCCGCCCGGCTCCACGCCACGGACGAGACCGAACCGGAGGGCAGCGACGTCACGCCGTCCAGCCACAGGTCGGCCAGGCGCAGCGCCTCGTCGACCGCGGACCGCTCGGCCGGGCCGACGCTGGCGTCCTTGGTGCCGTCCGGCGTGCCCTGCGAGACCGTCTGGCGGGCGATCTGCTTGGCCATGTCCCAGTTCACGGGACCGCCCTCGTAGCTCAGCATCTGGCCGAGCTGCTGGAAGGCGGCGCCCAGGTCGTTGGGGTTCATCGTGCCGAACATCGCCGCGAACGGATTCTCACCGCCCGCGCCGGGCCCGAAGCCGAACGGGTTCGCAGGCCCGCCCGAACCCTGCCCACCTCCGGTGGGGTCCTTCTTCTTGCCCTCGTCGCCGTTCTCCGGCTCCTCCGGCGGAAGGCCGAATCCGAATGGGGTGTCACTCACGGGTTTCCTCGGCTCGTAGGGCCGTCGGCTCGAACCGACGGCGACTGCCCGACATCACCATCCAGCGTAGACACCAAAAGTCCGCTCAGGGCCTCGGTGCTCCGTCGGGGCCCGCCCTGCGGCAGGATGGACGCCACCTGGTACGCACGCGTCACTCGGGTACGTACTGAAGACAACCGCTGGAGACGCCCGGTGAGTTCCCCAGACCCTCAGGTTCGCGCAGCGCGAAACCCGTCCGACCCCTCGACCGAGAGCAAACCCGTCAAGAGCCGCTCCAGAAGCCGTGGCCCCGTCGTCGCGATCACCGGAGCCGCCGGTGGCGTGGGTGAGCTGCTCACCGCACGCCTCGCGGCGTCCGAGGAGATCAAGCAGGTCGTCGCCATCGACGAACGCCGCGGCGAGGTGTCCGAGGCGACCTGGCACCTCCTCGACGTCCGAGACCCCGCCATCGCGGAGAAGCTGCGCGGCGCGGACGTCGTGGTGCACCTGGCGCTCGACCTCGACCTGGAGACCGACCCCGCGGCCCGCACCGCCTACAACGTGCGCGGCACCCAGACCGTGCTGACGGCCGCGGCGGCCGTCGGCGTGCACCGGGTCGTGCTGTGCACGTCGGCGATGGTCTACGGGGCGCTGCCCGACAACGACATCCCGCTCGCCGAGGACGCCGAACTGCGTGCCACGGCCGAGGCCACCGGTGTCGGCGACCTCCTGGAGATCGAACGGCTCGGCCGCCGCGCGCCCCGTGCCCACCCCGGACTCAACGTGACCGTGGTCAGGCCCACCGTCCTGGTCGGCGGCACGGACACCGCGCTGACCCGCTACTTCGAGTCGCCGCGCCTCCTGGTCGTCGCCGGATCGCGTCCGACCTGGCAGTTCTGCCACGTCGACGACCTGGTCACGGCCCTGGAGTACGCCGCGCTGGAGAAGATCGACGGTGAGTTCGCGGTCGGCTGCGACGGCTGGCTGGAGCAGGAGGAGGTCGAGGAGCTCAGCGGTGTCCGCCGGATGGAACTGCCCTCCGCCGTGGCCCTGGGCGCCGCCGCCCGGCTGCACCGGATCGGCCTCACCCCCTCCCCGGCGGGTGACCTGGCGTACACGATGCACCCCTGGGTGGTCAGCGTGAGCCGGCTGCACGACGTGGGATGGCGTCCGGCCTGGACCAACGAGGAAGTGCTCGCCGCGCTCCTCGAAGAGGTCGAGGGCCGGCACACCGTCGCCGGACGCCGCCTCGGCCGCAAGGACGCCACCGCGGCGGGCGCCGCCGGTGCGACCGTGGCGCTCCTGGGCACCGCCGCCCTGGTCCGCCGCGCCCGCAAGGCCCGCCGCCGCATCTGAGCGGGGCGGGCGGCGCCCTCCCGGACGTGGGGACCCTCCCGGACTTGCGCACCCTCCCGGGCGCGGCCTTTCCGGGCGCGGCCCGCGCGCGTACTGCCGGGCGTCCTCCGCGACCGTCCGTACGTGCCCCTTTCAGGGGCGCTTCGTACGCGCTCCTTCCGGCCGGTGCCCGCACGCACCCCTCCGGGGTGCCTGTAGAAGGCTCCAAGGCCGGGGGCGGCCCGCCGGTGGAAAACGCTATTCCGCCCTGTCCGTGCCGTACGGCACCATGGATGGCATGGCTCCCACCCACGACCACCCCGGTGAGCAGGCATCGACGGACTCCATCCGACTACTGGAGGTCCGTGACACGCCGCTGTCGGTCGACGAGATCTTCCGGGCCGTCGGGGACGACGCCGCCGGTGGCACGGCACTCTTCGTCGGCACGGTGCGCAACCACGACAACGGTCAGGACGTCGGCGCGCTCGGGTATTCCTGTCACCCGTCTGCGCAGGACGAGCTGCGCCGGGTGGCCGAGAAGGTCGCCGCGAACTTCCCGGTCCGCGCGCTGGCCGCCGTCCACCGGGTGGGCGACCTCCAAGTGGGCGATCTCGCGGTGGTCGTCGCCGTCTCCTGCCCGCACCGCGCCGAGGCGTTCGAGGCGTGCCGCAAGCTCATCGACGACCTCAAGCACGAGGTCCCGATCTGGAAGCACCAGCGCTTCTCGGACGGCACCGAGGAGTGGGTCGGAGCCTGCTGAGCGCAATTCGGCCGGACGGCCGTCCGGGCCTGATTTGCGTAACCGCACCCCTGCCGTGAGCGTTGGTTCTGCAGACGGTTAATCTGCTGATCGGTCAGTTGCGGTCGCTCATGGGGTAGGGAGGTCGTAATGGCAGCACTCGCCTGGTTGTTGATTCCGCTTTTCGCTGCGCTCGGCGCTGCGATATGGGGAAGCTGGGCCGCCCGTAATCGCACGACCGGCGATGTTTCCGAACTCGCCGGGTATGCCCGGTTCCGTGAGGCGATGGAGAAATCGCACTCCGGTTCCGATGTCGTCTGAACTCCGTCGCACATACGCAGTCGCCAATCCGCACCGCGACCCCGGCCGCCGACGCCCTCCGGCGCCGCGCTCCGCCCTGTCGCCCGCCCCGTACGGACCGGCCCCGACAGTGCACTGACAGACCCTTCCCGTACTGTCGTTCCATGCCACGCCGCACCGCGACGATGCTCGCCTCCACCCTGATCCTCATCGCGCTGCTCTGCGCAGGCGTGCTGATCAAGGTGCCGTACTCGGAAATGTCCCCCGGGCCGACGGTGAACACCCTCGGCAAGGTCGGCAGCGAACCCGTCCTGCAGATTTCCGGGCACAAGACGTACCCGACGTCCGGAAATCTCAACATGACGACGGTCAGGGTCACCGGTGCCGACTACCGGATGAACCTCGTCGAGGCCGTCTACGGCTGGCTGGCCCACGACAGCGTGGTCGTACCGCACGACACGCTGTACCCCGACGGAAAGACCGAGCAGGAGTCGACGCAGGAGAACGCCGAGGAGTTCAGCCAGTCCCAGGAGAGCGCCAAGGTCGCCGCGCTGACCGAGCTGGGGATCCCGGTCTCCTCGCGTGTCGTGGTCTCCACGGTCGTCAAGGGCAGCCCCGCCCAGGGCAAGCTGCACGCCGGCGACGTGATCAAGCAGGTCGACGGCACGTCGATCGAGCAGCCCGAGGACGTGGCGAAGCTCGTCACCCGCCACGAGCCCGGCGAGAGGGTCACGTTCACGATCGTCCCCGCGAAGACGGCGCAGGCGGCGGAGAAGGCCGGCAAGGAGCCCGAGGGCAGCCGGAAGATCGTCATCACGACCGCCAAGGCCCCCAAGGAGGACCGGGCGATCGTCGGCATCCAGGCCGGGACGGACCACACCTTCCCGTTCCGGATCGACATCGAGCTCGCCGACGTCGGCGGCCCGAGCGCCGGTCTGATGTTCTCGCTGGGCATCGTCGACAAGCTGACGCCCGGCAAGCTCACGGGCGGGAAGTTCATCGCGGGCACCGGCACGATCGACGACAAGGGCAAGGTCGGACCGATCGGCGGCATCAACATGAAGCTGGTCGGCGCGCGCAGCGCGGGCGCCAGGTACTTCCTGACTCCGTACGAGAACTGCAGGGCCGCCGCCTCCGACACGCCGAGCGGGCTCACGCTGGTGAAGGTGAAGACGCTCGCCGACGCGAGGAAGTCCCTGGAGAAGATCAGGACGGGGGACACGGCCGGGCTGCCGAGCTGCTCGGCAGGCTGACCGCGCCCCCGACGGGGCCTCGGCGGGTCAGGCCTCGAAGGTCGCGGCCAGCGCGTCGGCCAGTCCGGGCACCAGACCGGCACCGGTCCGCACCTCGCTCGGGGTGTCCTTCGCCCACAGCCGCACGGCCGACTCGCGCGTACCGTCCCGGAGGACGGCCACGGTCATCCGCACCTCCTGGCGCTCCGGATGCTTGGCGACCCACTTGGTCAGCTGTGCATCGCTGAGCCCCTCCGGCACGGACGCCTCGGCGGACGGCGGCAGCATCAGCCGCTCCACCGACATCGCGCATCCGATCACCGCGTCGGGCCAGGCGATCGTGGCCAGGAACTCGTCCAGGGCGGTGCCGGGCGGCAGCTCGTCCTGCTCGATGGGGGTGAGCGAGGAGGCCGGGGCCTCGGAGTCGTCGAGACCGAGCTGGGCTGCGAGACCGGGCTCCTGGTCCCGCAGCTTGGCGGTGTCGACCAGGGCGAAGAGCCGGGCCGGCTGGTCCCAGCCGAGATCGGAGATGTATTCGTCGATTTCGAGCACGGCGACGGTGAGCGGGCTCGCGGCCATCGGGGGGCCTGAGGGGGAAACATTGGGCATGGTCAATATCCTGCCTCCTTCCGCCCCGGTAACGGGAACTAGGTAAAGCCTCAGTAAGTTGCATAGGTGGGCCCTACGATCCGTGGGCCCGCTCCACACGACCCGCGAACTTCGAGGTGCGCACGTTGGCTTTCCAGATGCCGGACCGCGGCGGAGGCCCGACAGGGCCACGGATCAGAGTCGGCCGCCCGTCCCGGCGCGCCCGTACCCTGCTCATGACATTGGGCGTCCTGGCGATTCTCGCCATGGCGTTCGTCATGTTCGCCGGGTTCTGGACGGACTGGCTCTGGTACCGGTCGGTCTCGTATTCGTCCGTCTTCACCACCACCCTGTGGACCAAGATCGGGCTGTTCCTCGTCTTCGGACTCCTGATGGCCTTCGCCGTCGGGCTGAACATCTGGCTCGCGCACCGGCTCCGGCCGCCGCTGAGCGCGATGTCCCTGGAACAGCAGAGCCTGGACCGCTACCGGATGAGCCTCGCACCGCACAAGAAGTGGGTGCTGCTCGCGATCACCGCGCTCGTCGGACTGATCGCCGGGGCCTCCGCCTCCGGCCAGTGGCGTACCTGGCTGATGTACGTGAACGGCGTGGCGTTCGGACAGAAGGACCCCCAGTTCCACCTGGACGTGTCCTTCTACGCCTTCGACCTGCCGTGGTACCGCTTCCTGCTGGGCTTCGGCTTCGCGGCCACGGTGCTCTCGCTGATCGCCGCCGGGCTGACCCACTACCTGTACGGCGGGCTCCGCATCACCAGCCCCGGCGCCCGCGCGACCGGCGCGGCCACCGGCCACCTGTCGGTGCTGCTCGGCGTCTTCGTCTCGCTGAAGGCCGTGGCGTACTGGCTCGACCGGTACGGCCTGGCCGTGAAGTCCAGTGACTTCAAGGCCACGGACAACTGGACGGGCCTGCGGTACGTCGACGCCAACGCCTACCTCCCGGCGAAGACCATCCTGTTCTGCATCGCCGCGATCTGCGCCGTGCTGTTCTTCGCGACGCTCTGGCGCCGCACCTGGCAGCTCCCGGTGATCGGCTTCGGTCTCATGGTGCTCTCGGCGATCCTGATCGGCGGGCTGTATCCGGCGATCGTGCAGAAGTTCCAGGTCCAGCCGAACGAGCAGGCCAAGGAAGCCCCGTTCATCCGGAAGAACATCGAAGCGACGCGCAACGCGTACGACATCGACGACGCGCAGGTCGACGACTACTCGGGCAAGAGCACGACGGACGACGACGCCAAGCTGCGCGCGAGCGCGGACGACGCCGCCAGCTACCGGGTGATGGACCCCAACGTCGTCTCCCCGGCCTTCCAGCAGCTCCAGCAGAAGAGGAACTACTACCAGTTCCCCAAGACGCTGGACGTCGACCGTTACAAGGACGCCGCCGGCAAGGACCAGGACACGGTCGTCGGTCTGCGCGAGCTCAACCTCGACGGCATCCCCAAGCGCAACTGGATCAACGACCACTTCACCTACACCCACGGCTACGGCGCCATCGCGGCCCGGGGCACGACGACCGGCAAGAACCCGAAGGGTTCCCCGGACTTCACCGAGTCCGGCCTGCCGACGACCGGTGAGCTCGGCAAGTACGAGCAGCGGATCTACTACGGCGAGAAGACCGAGCAGTACTCCATCGTCGGCGGGCCCCAGAAGGAGCTCGACTACGAGGAGGACGGCGAGAAGACCACCAGCTACCAGGGCAACAGCGGGGTCAGCCTCTCCAACGCCTTCAACCGCGCCGCGTACGCCGTCGCGTTCAGCGAGCCGCAGATCCTCTACTCGGGGGCCATCGGCGAGGGCTCGCGGATCCTCTACAACCGCACGCCCAAGGAGCGCGTCGAGGCGGTCGCCCCGTGGCTGACCATCGACGGCGACGCCTACCCGGCCGTGGTGAACGGACGCATCCAGTGGGTCGTCGACGCGTACACCACCACCAACGGCTACCCGTACGCCTCCCGCACGACGCTCGGTGACACCACGGCCGACTCGCTGACCACCAACCAGCGCGCGGTCGTCGCCCAGCAGAACCAGGTCAACTACATCCGCAACTCGGTGAAGGCCACCGTCGACGCGTACGACGGCAAGGTCAAGCTCTACGAGTGGGACACCGAGGACCCCGTCCTCAAGACCTGGCGCAAGGCGTTCCCGGGGACCGTCGAGCCCAGGGCGGACATTCCGCAGGACCTCATGGACCACCTGCGGTACCCGCAGGACCTGTTCAAGGTGCAGCGCGAACTGCTCACCCGCTACCACGTCACGAACCCCGCCCAGTTCTACAGCGGCAGTGACGCGTGGCAGGTCCCGGACGACCCGACCAACAAGGAGTCCGGCGCCGTCCCGCCGTACTACCTGAGCATAAAGATGCCGGACCAGACGGCTCAGAAGTTCTCGCTGACGACGACGTTCACACCGAAGGGACGGCCCGACCTCGGGGCGTTCATGGCGGTGGACGCGGACGCGGCCAGCAAGGACTACGGCACGATAAGGCTGCTGAGGGTCACCACCACGGTGAAGGGCCCCGGCCAGGTGCAGAGCGAGCTCAACGGCAACGACGACGTCGCCGAGTTCGTGCGGAACCTGAAGGGAACCGACTCCGACATCGAGTACGGCAACCTGTTGACCGTGCCGCTCGAAGGGGGCTTCCTCTACATCGAGCCGGTCTACACGCGCGGTGGCACGCAGAACTACCCGCTGCTGCGGAAGGTCGCCGCCTCGTACGGGTCGAAGACCGTCTTCGAGAACAGCCTCGGCGAGGCGCTCAACGCGGTCTTCGGGGTGGCGGGCTCCGACACCGGCCAGCCGCCCACGGACACCACCCGGCCACCGGGCGACACCACCCAGCCGCCGGCCACCGGCGACGCGGCGCTGAAGAAGGCGATCGCGGACGCGCAGAAGGCCTACGCGGCGGGTGAGGCGGCCCTGAAGGAACAGGACTGGAACGCCTACGGCAAGGCCCAGAAGGAGCTGCAGGACGCGCTCCAGCGCGCGGCGGCCGCCCAGCCCAAGTCGGGCAGTGCGGACAACGCCGACAAGAACGGCTCCGACAAGGGCGGGACGGACGAGAAGAACAAGGTCCCCGCGGCCCGCAGCGGAGGCTGAGAAACCCGGTGAAGGCTCCATCCCGCGTCGTGGTACGGTTTCAGCACAACGACGCGGGGTGGAGCAGCTCGGTAGCTCGCTGGGCTCATAACCCAGAGGTCGCAGGTTCAAATCCTGTCCCCGCTACTGAAGACGAAGGCCCGGATCCTTTCGAGGATCCGGGCCTTCGTCGTGCCTTGCTGAATTTCTTGTGTGAAGCGCGTGAAGTGCGGTTCGTGGGGCACGAGTTGGGCTCGGACGTGTTTGACTTGTCTCTCTGTGGGCATGTCGACAAAACGCTGAAGTGACCTCACTGGCCGCGCTATACCAGGTGTACGCGGGTTACAGGTGGTGCGACGATGGTATTTATGGGGGACAGGGCAACTCTGTTGGAGACAGGGCGGTTTGTGCAGCGCCGCGTTCATCGGCCGGATAGCAAGGTGAACGCGGCTTTTGGTGTTGACACCGCGGTAAAGAGTGAGACCACCGACACATCTGAGACACCCAAGACGTTTGATACACCTGAGATCATCGGGACGACCGAGACCGCCGAGACTGCGGGGTGTGCCGCGACCGCCGAGAGCACGGAGTTCACAGAGAGCACGGGAAGTGCCCGGACCGGCGAAAGCGCCGAGGCCGACGAGGCCGCAGGGACGTCCGCCGGCGCCGAGAGCCCGGAGAGCGCCGAGAGCGAGGCACGTCACCGTCGCGCCGCCGACGCCGGGGACACCGCGTCGATGAGCGTCCTCGGCGCGCTGCTGCTGCGCCGCGGCGACCTGGACGGCGCCGAGCCCTACCTGCGCGGCGCCACCGCGGACGGCGACCGGGCCGCGGCCAACAACCTGGGTGTCCTGCTCCACCAGCGCGGATACCCCGACGACGCGGCCGGCTGGTGGCGCGTCGCCGCCGTCGCGGGCTCCGCAGCCGCCGCGCACGCCCTCGGCCGCCACTACCGCGAGCGCGGCGACGAACCCGGCGCCGAGTACTGGCTGCGGCAGTCCGCCGAGCAGGGCCACGCGCTGGGCGCGTACGCCCTCGCCGACCTGCTGGAACACCGCAGCGACGTCGGCGCGGAGCGCTGGCTGCGCGCCGCCGCGGAACAGGGCCACCGGGAGGCCGCGTACCGTCTCGCGCGCATGCTGGACCGCAACGCCGCGGACGACCCGCACGACGCCTTCGGGCGGCCGGGCTCCGGCCCCGGCGGGAGGGGCGCCGACCGGCCGGACGTCGTCGGCCACGCCGCGATGCGCCGGGACGACGGCCCGGTGGCGGGTCCGGCGACCGGGCGCGTGGGCGAGGCCGAGCAGTGGTACCGGCAGGCCGCCGCGCGGGGACACCAGCGCGCCGCCCTGCACCTCGGCGCCATCCTCGAACAGCGCGGCGAGCCCAAGGAGGCCGGCCGCTGGTACCTCATCTCCGCGAAGGCGGGCGAGGCGCGGGCCGCCTGCGCGCTCGGCTTCCTGCTGCGTGACGCGGGCGACGAGGAGAGCGCCGCCGTGTGGTGGCTGCGCGCGGCGCAGGACGGCGACGGGAACGCCGCCAACGCCCTGGGCGCCCTGCACGCCGCCCGCGGCGAGCAGCAGACCGCCGAGCGCTGGTACCGCGCCGCGATGGACGCGGGCGACGTCAATGGCGCCTACAACCTCGGGCTGCTCTGCGCGGCGCAGGACCGCACACCGCAGGCCGAGCAGTGGTACCGGCGCGCCGCCTACGCGGGCCACCGCGAGGCCGCCAACGCGCTGGCCGTGCTCCTGCTCCAGGCGGGCGACGCGACCGGCGCCGAGCCCTGGTTCTCCAAGGCCGCCGAGGCGGGCAGCGTGGACGCGGCGTTCAACCTCGGCATCCTGTACGCCGGGCGCGACGAGGACCGTGCCGCCCTGGTCTGGTACGAACGGGCGGCGGCGGCCGGGCACACCGAGGCCGCGCTCCAGGTCGGCATGGCCCTGCTGCACCGGGGCGAGGAGCAGGAGGCCGAGCGCCATCTGCGCTGCGCGGCCGGCGGCGGCAGCGCCGAGGCCGCCTTCCGGCTGGCCGGGGTGCTGGACTCGCGTCGCCCGCCGCCCGGCCCGCCCGCGCTGGGCGAGCCGATGCCGGAGAAGACCGAGTGCGAGGAGTGGTACGAGCGGGCCGCCGAGCAGGGGCACCGGCGGGCCCAGGTGCGGGTCGGGATGCTCGCGGCCGCCCGCGGTGACGTGGACAGCGCCGCCCGCTGGTACCGCGAGGCCGCCGAGGCGGGCAGCCGCAACGGCGCTTTCAACCTGGGCCTGCTGCTCGCCCGTGAGGGCAGCGAGCGCGAGGCCGCCCTGTGGTGGAGCCGCGCCGCGAACGACGGGCACGGCCGGGCCGCCCTGCGCCTGGCCCTGCTGGCCGCCCGCCGCGGCGAGCTGACCGAGGGGCAGCGCTGGTGCGCGCGGGCCGTCGAGCTGGGTCCGGCGGAGGTCGCCGAGCGGGCCGCCCGACTGCGCGAGGCGCTGCACCAGGAGCTGACCGCGTAGGACGGTCCGGGGGTGGCGCGGGCTGCGTCGCCCCCGGACCGTTCCGCACGGTGTACGGCCAGGGGGAAGCGGTGACCCCGGATCCGCGCCGCCCGCGCGAGGGCGTTGTCGATTTGCGCTGGTCCGGAGCGGTGACGTACTGTTGTGAACACAACGACGCGGGGTGGAGCAGCTCGGTAGCTCGCTGGGCTCATAACCCAGAGGTCGCAGGTTCAAATCCTGTCCCCGCTACTGAAAACAGAGGGCCGGATCCTTCAGGGATCCGGCCCTCTGTGCATGTTTGAGCCGCGCACGGCATGCTCAAGCCATGCACGCTCGGGAGCCGGCCGTTCGACGATTCCGGTGATGCCCCGGGTTCGGTGATGCCTGGCCCCGATGGTGCCTGAGTCCGGTGATGTCCGGGTTCGTGCGGCCCGCTTCCCGCGCCGGAGCGGGGGATGCGGACCGGAGCGGAGGATGCGGGCCGGCCCGTGCGGGCGGCGAGCCGCGGGCCGCGATGACCGGTCTGCCGACCGGCCCGGCTCAGGCCGTCGCGGCGCAGTTCGGGCACATGCCCCGGTAGGTCACCTCGACATCGGAGACCGTGAAACCGAAGCGCTCCTCGCTCGGCAGGTCCGCCATCGGGTCGCCGGCCGGGTGCACGTCGCGGATCGTGCCGCAGCCCGCGCAGACGAGGTGGTGGTGGGGGCGGTGCGCGTTCGGGTCGTAGCGCTTGGCGCGGCGATCCGTGGAGACCTCTATGACCTCACCGAGCGTCACCATCTCGCCCAGGGTGTTGTAGACGGTGGCGCGGGAGATCTCGGGCAGCTTGGCGACGGCCCGCGCGTGGACCTCGTCGGCCGTCAGGTGCACATGGTCCCCGTCGAGGACCTCGGCCACGACACGCCGCTGCGCAGTCATGCGCCAGCCGCGTCCGCGAAGGCGTTCCAACAGGTCACTCATGACGACAAGCCTAACAGTGGAGGGAGCGTGTCCCGAACAGGTGTGAGTTTGGATGTCCACTTGACTTGGACAATGTCCATTGTAGGATCAGCATCGGCATAAGCCAAGGGACAGGCTGTGCAGGACATGACGAATGCGCAGGAACGACGCAGGAGGCGCACATGACGCAGGGACCGCTCACCACGGAGGCCGGCGCACCGGTCGCCGACAACCAGAACAGCCAGACCGCGGGCGTCGGCGGGCCTGTCCTGGTACAGGACCAGTCACTGCTGGAGAAGCTGGCGCACTTCAACCGTGAGCGCATCCCGGAGCGTGTCGTGCACGCCCGCGGCGCCGGTGCGTACGGCACGTTCACGCTGACCCGTGACGTCTCGCAGTGGACGCGGGCGAAGTTTCTCTCCGAGGTCGGCAAGCAGACCGAAACGTTCCTGCGCTTCTCCACCGTCGCGGGCAATCTCGGCGCGGCCGACGCGGTGCGCGACCCCCGCGGCTGGGCGCTGAAGTTCTACACCGAAGAGGGCAACTACGACCTCGTCGGCAACAACACCCCGGTGTTCTTCATCAAGGACGCCATCAAGTTCCCCGACTTCATCCACACCCAGAAGCGCGACCCGTACACCGGCTCGCAGGAGGCGGACAACGTCTGGGACTTCTGGGGTCTGTCCCCCGAGTCCACCCACCAGGTGACCTGGCTCTTCGGCGACCGCGGCATCCCCGCCAGCTACCGCCACATGAACGGCTACGGCTCGCACACCTTCCAGTGGAACAACGAGGCCGGCGAGGTCTTCTGGGTCAAGTACCACTTCAAGACCGACCAGGGCATCAAGAACCTCACCTCGGAGGAGGCCGCCCTCCTCGCCGGTTCCGACCCGGACAGCCACCAGCGCGACCTGCGCGAGGCCATCGAGCGCGGCGACTTCCCGACCTGGACCGTGCAGGTCCAGATCATGCCGGCGGCCGAGGCGGCCACGTACCGCTTCAACCCGTTCGACCTCACCAAGGTGTGGCCGCACGAGGACTACCCGCCGATCGAGATCGGGAAGCTGGAGCTCAACCGCAACCCGGAGAACATCTTCGCCGAGGTCGAGCAGTCGATCTTCAGCCCCGCGCACTTCGTGCCGGGCATCGGTCCGTCCCCCGACAAGATGCTCCAGGGCCGTCTCTTCGCGTACGGCGACGCCCACCGCTACCGCGTCGGCATCAACGCCGACCACCTGCCGGTGAACCGTCCGCACGCCACCGAGGCGCGCACCAACAGCCGGGACGGCTACCTGTACGACGGCCGCCACAAGGGCGCGAAGAACTACGAGCCGAACAGCTTCGGCGGCCCGGCGCAGACCGACCGGCCGCTGTGGGGGCCCACCACCGTCAACGGCGAGGTCGGTACGCACGCGGCTCCGAGCCACGCCGAGGACGACGACTTCGTGCAGGCCGGAAACCTCTACCGGCTCTTCTCCGAGGACGAGAAGGCGCGGCTGATCGACAACCTCGCCGGATTCATCGCCAAGGTGTCGCGCGACGACATCGCCGAGCGCGCGATCAGCAACTTCCGCCGGGCGGACGGCGACTTCGGCAAGCGTCTGGAGGCCGCGGTCCAGGCCCTGCGCGGCTGATCCGGGCGTCTGTCGTCGGCGGTGGGCCGGTCTCCCTTCGCGGGGAGACCGGCCCATCGGTCGTCCGGGGCGCTCAGCCGATGAGTTCCGCGTGGCGGCGGCGCCTGGTGGGCGTCCAGCAGCGCAGGATGTCGCGGACCGAGACGATGCCCACGGGCCCGTGGTCGTCCAGCACGATCAGATGGCGGAACCCGCCGTGCGTCATGGCCTCCGCGGCCTCCTGCAGGGTCCAGGTGGGGGCGGCGAAGACCACGTCGGTGGTGGTGTGGGGGGCCGCGGTCTCGACGTCGGGATCCTGGCCGCGGCCGATCGCGTCGAGTATGTCGCGTTCGGTGAGGATGCCGAGTCCGCTGGTGTCCTGGTCGAGGACGACCGCGGCTCCGACGCGACGGACCGACATCAGCCAGGCGGCCTGGCGGAGCGTGTGGGTGGGGCCGATGGTGAGGACCAGGGTGCTCATGGCGTCACGGACGAGCATGAAGGGAGCCACCTCCTTGTCGGAACGACCGCATGAGTCGGTTCACAAATTCACAAGTGGGGGATTCCCAGGGTCGCATCGATACGGGGGACCGACAAGGGGCGAAGCCGCCCGGGAACGCGCACACGGGGGCGCGCGGCGCCGCCCCGGACCGCCCCCGGTCGGCCCGGCGGGGCTCCCGGCGCGATCCGGGCGGCCGGTGCTCCCCGCACGCGCCCCGGGCGGTGCGGGGCGTGAAGCAGCGGTACGGGTGGTGCGGGGTGCGAAGCGGCGGTGCGGGGCGCGAAGTGCGGGGCCGGGTCAGTAGCGCTGGTTCAGATAGCCCAGCAGCTCGTGGTGGAGCAGGCCGTTGGAGGCCGCGGCGTTGCCACCGCCGGGGCCGGAGACCCCGTCCAGGCTGGTGAACTTCCCGCCCGCCTCCTGCACGATGATCGCGTTGGCGGCCATGTCCCAGAGCGAGAGCTCCGGCTCCGCGCAGATGTCCACCGAACCCTCGGCGACCATCATGTACGGCCAGAAGTCGCCGTACCCGCGCGTGCGCCAGCAGGCCCTGGTCAGATCCAGGAACCCGCCGAGCCGGCCCTGCTCCTCCCAGCCGCTCAGCGACGCGTACGCGAACGAGGCGTCCGCGATCCGCTCGACCTTCGACACCTGGAGCCGGGTCGCGGAGGTCAGGCTGCGGCCGGTGAACGCCCCGGCCCCCTTCGCAGCCCACCAGCGCCGGTTCAGCGCCGGGGCCGACACCACGCCGACGACCGGCTGGAAGCCTCCCCCGCTCTCGGCCCCGCTCGACTGGGAGGTGCCCCCTTCCACGGCCTCCATCAGCGAGATCAGCGTCGCCCAGACCGGCACACCGCGCACATAGTTCTTGGTGCCGTCGATCGGGTCGACCACCCAGCGCCGCGGACCGGTGCCCTCGATGCCGAACTCCTCGCCCAGGATCGCGTCACGCGGGCGCGCCCGCTGGAGGTGGCCCCGGATCAGCTCCTCGGCGGCCTTGTCGGCCTCGCTCACCGGCGTCATGTCCGGCTTGGTCTCGACCTTGAGGTCCAGGGCCTTGAACCGGTCCATCGTCACCGCGTCGGCGGCGTCCGCCAGTACATGGGCAAGGCGCAGATCATCGTGGTAATCGGGCATGTCGTCACAGTATCGACCGCAGGTGAACGGAGCCACAGGACCCTGCTCCGCGCGGTCGCCCGAACCGCTGTCCCGCAGCCGCCCGGAGCGGGGCGGCTCAGTGGGCCGAGCCCGAGAGCTGGAGCCCGATCACCCCGATGATCACCAGGGAGATCGAGACCAGCTTGAGGGTGGAGACCACGTCGTCGAGGAAGACCATGCCGTAGATCGCGGTGCCCGCCGCGCCGATGCCGGTCCACACGGCGTAGGCGGGGCCCACGTCGAGCTTCTTCAGCGACAGCGTCAGCAGCCCGAAGCTGCCGAGGGCGAAGGCGGCGAACGCGATGGTCGGCCAGAGCCGGGTGAAGCCGTGCGAGAGTTTCAGACAGACGGCGAAGCCGGTCTCCAGAAGTCCTGCGACCACGACCAGCAACCACGCCATCGTTCAGTGCCCTCCCGCGTCGGTGCCCGTCTTGCCGCACTCGGTGTGATTATGCACTTACCGGTGGCGGCGAATCGCAAACGTGCCCGGACGGCCGTCGACGCGTCGCCCCCCTGGACCGGCACCGGCACCGACGCCGCCCCCCGGCCGCCACCGGTCCCGCCGGGTCAGTCGCCCTCGCGCCGCTCGCGGGTGGACAGCAGCCGACGCAGCGAGTCGAGCCGTGCCGGGTCCGCGTGGCCGTCCGCCACCCAGGCGTCCAGGGCGCATTCCGGTTGCCGGCTGTCGTGGGTGCAGCCGCGCGGGCACTCCTCGGCCCCGGGCTCCAGGTCCGGGAACGCGTGGATCACCCGGGAGGGTTCGATGTGGTTGAGCCCGAAGGAGCGCACCCCGGGGGTGTCGATCACCCAGCCGCGACAGCCGGACAGCGGCAGTGCCAGCGCCGACGTGGTGGTGTGCCGGCCGCGGCCCGTGACCGCGTTGACCACCCCGGTCGTACGCCGCCGGTCCTCCGGCACGAGGGCGTTGACCAGCGTGGTCTTGCCGACGCCGGAGTGCCCGACGAAGGCGGTGACCCGGTCGCGCAGCTGCTCGCGGACCCGGTCCGCCGCGTCGCCGTTCTCCAGTTCCTCGCGGCTGGTGACGAGGAACGGCACGCCCAGCGGGGTGTACGCCTCCAGCAGCTTGTCCGGGGAGGCCAGGTCCGACTTGGTGAGCACCAGGAGCGGGGAGAGCCCGCCGTCGTACGCGGCGACCAGACAGCGGTCGATCATCCGCGGCCGGGGTTCCGGATCGGCCAGTGCCGTGACGATCGCCAGCTGGTCGGCGTTGGCGACGACCACCCGCTCGTACGGGTCGTCGTCGTCCGCGGTCCGGCGCAGCACCGAGCGGCGCTCGCCGATGCGGACGATGCGGGCGAGGGTGTCCTTGTCGCCGGAGAGGTCCCCGACGATCGAGACGGTGTCACCCACCACGGCGGCCTTCCGCCCCAGCTCACGGGCCTTCATCGCCACGACCGTACGGCCGTCGACGAGACAGGTGAGACGGCCGCGGTCGACGGTGAGGACCATGCCGTCCTCGGCGTCCTCGTGCTTGGGACGGATATGGGTACGGGGCCGGTTGCCCTTGCGGTTGGGGCGGACCCGGACGTCGTCCTCGTCGGGGTTCTTGCCGTAACGGCGCATCTCTCAGGCCCCGAGCATTCCGGTCCACATCTGCGGGAAGTCCGGCAGGGTCTTGGCGGTTGTCGCCACGTTCTCGATCTCCACTCCGGGGACGGCAAGGCCGATGATCGACCCCGCGGTTGCCATCCGGTGGTCGTCGTACGTATGGAAGGTACCGCCGCGCAGCGGCCGGGGCCGGATGCGGAGCCCGTCGGCGGTCTCGGTGACGTCGCCGCCGAGCTCGTTGATCTCCTTGGTGAGCGCGGCCAGCCGGTCCGTCTCGTGCAGCCGCAGATGGGCGACACCGCTCAGGGTGGACGGCGAATCGGCGAGGGCCGCGACCGCCGCGATACCGGGCGTCAGCTCGCCGACCTCGCCGAGGTCGACGTCGATGCCGTGGATGCGGCCCGACCCGGTGAAGGTGAGGCCGTGCTCGGTCAGCTCGCAGCTGCCGCCCATCGCGGTGAAGATCTCGCGCAGCGTGTCGCCCGGCTGGGTGGTGTGCTCGGGCCAGTCGGGGATGGTGACCCGGCCGCCGGTGACCAGCGCGGCCGCGAGGAACGGCTGGGCGTTGGAGAGGTCGGGCTCGATGGTCAGGTCGCGGCCGAGCAGGGCGGAGGGGGAGACCCGCCAGACGTTCGGCTCGCCGCCCGTCTCCGGCTCGTCCACCTGCGCGCCGACCGCCCGCAGCATGTCCACGGTCATCCGGATGTGCGGCATGGAGGGGAGCCGGGCGCCGGTGTGGCGCACCTCCACCCCCTGGTTGAAGCGGGGCGCCGAGAGCAGCAGCGCCGAGACGAACTGGGAGGACGAGGAGGCGTCGATCGCCACCGGCCCGCCGTCCAGCGCGCCGCTGCCGTGCACCGTCATCGGCAGCGAGCCGCGCCCCTCGTCGTCGATCCGGGCGCCGAGCACCCGCAGCGCGTCGATCACGCCGTCCAGCGGACGCTCGTACGAACGCGGGTCGCCGTCGAACCGGATCGGGCCGTCGGCGAGGGCCGCGACCGGCGGCAGGAAGCGCATCACCGTGCCGGCGTTGCCGACGTCGACCGTGGTGGGGCCGTGCAGACCGGCCGGGATGACCCGCCACGCCTCGCCGGAGGCCCCCGGGCCGCCCTCGACGGCCGAGCTGGACGAGACCGTCTCCTCGATGCCGACGCCCATCGCGCGCAGCGCCTCGGCCATCAGCAGGGTGTCACGGGAGCGCAACGGACGGCGCAGCCAGCCGGGCTCGGCGGCGAGCGCGGCCAGGACGAGCGCGCGATTGGTGACCGACTTCGACCCGGGCACGGTGACGGTCGCATCGACGGCCCCGGTTGCATGCGGGGCGGGCCAGAGGGCGGGGTGCGCGGAGCTTTCGGTCATGGACCTCACTTTAGAGCGTCCGACGGGCCCGGCCACCGCCGTCGGCCGCCCGCCTCACATGCCGAGCAGCCAGCGCCCGCCGCCGATCAGGGAGCAGAGCGACACCGCGTGGAAGAGGAAGAGCCAGAGCGCCGCCGGTACGTCGGTCAGCCGCGACAACTGGTCCGCGTCCGAGTCCGGCGCGCCCCCGTGCCGCCGCTTCGACTGGAGCTCGAAGGCCGGCCGTACGCCGCCCAGCAGCAGGAACCAGACCACGGTGTACGCGAACAGCGACTGCACGGCGGCCGAGGTCAGCCAGGACACCAGCAGGAAGGCCGATCCGGTGAGGACCACCGTCAGCGCCCCGTACACATTGCGGATCATCACCAGCATCACCGCGAGCAGCGCGGTGGCCAGCCACAGCAGCAGCGTGATCCTGCCGTCGACCAGCAGCCACGCCCCGCCCAGCCCCAGCAGCGGCGGGGCGGTGTAGCCGGCCGCCGCGGTGAGGATCATGCCGATGCCGGTCGGTCTGCCGCGGCTGACGGTCAGGCCGCTGGTGTCCGAGTGCAGCCTGATGCCGGTGAGCTGCCGGCCGGTGAGCAGTGCGATCAGCCCGTGGCCGCCCTCGTGCGCGATGGTGATCGCGTTGCGGCTCAGCCGCCATATCGGGTTCGGTACGACGGCGATGAGGGCGAGCGTCCCGGTCACCACCACGAGCCACTGTTCGGGGGCGGGCTGGGTACCGGTGACGCGGTCCCACAGATTGCCCAGGTCGGTGCTGTCCATGAAGCGGGCGGCTCCTTGCGGTGTCGGTCGGCGTCTTGTCGTCGTGACGGTCGTGGCAGTCTGGCACTCATGTGCGGACGGTATGCAGCGAGTCGGCGGCCCGAGGACCTGACCGGAATCTTCCAGGTCGAGAAGTGGGAGCCCGCGGAGGCTCTGGCGCCCGATTGGAACGTGGCGCCGACCAAGGAGGTCTACGCGGTACTGGAACGTCCGGTGAAAGACGCGGCGGACCCGCGCCCGGTTCGCCAGATGCGCACCCTGAAGTGGGGACTCGTGCCGTCCTGGGCGAAGTCGCCCGACGGTGCCGCGCGGATGATCAACGCCCGTGCGGAGACCGTCCACGAGAAGCCGTCCTTCCGGCGCTCCTTCGCCTCCCGGCGCTGCATCCTGCCCGCCGACGGCTACTACGAGTGGGTCACCGGTGCGGACGAGCGGCAGCTGGAGGAGAAGGGGAGGAAGAAGCGTCCGCGCAAGCAGCCGTACTTCGTGACGCCCGCCGACGGATCGGTCTTCGCGATGGCCGGCCTGTACGACTTCTGGCGCGACCGGACGCTGCCGGACGACCACCCGATGGCCTGGTGGGTGACCTGCTCGGTGATCACCACGGAGGCGGAGACCACCCCGCTCGGCGTCGCCCCCGCCGAGGGCCCGGCGACGCTCGCCGACATCCACCCCCGGATGCCCCTGATGCTCACCCCGGACCGGTGGGGCGCCTGGCTCGACCCGGCGGCCACCGAGGTCGAGGAGGTACGGGCGCTGCTCGCGCCGCCACCGCCCGGACTGATGCGGGCCTACCCGGTGACCACGGCCGTCAGCAACGTCCGCAACAACGGGCCCGAGCTGGTGGAGGAGTTGGCCGCGCCGGAGGAGGGCACCCTCTTCTGACGCCTTTTAGGCGTCCCACCGGGGAGGATGGGACGCGTGAGTACCACAGAGACAGACCGTACGGTCGAGACGGTCGAGACCGAGGCCGGACCGGCCAGGATCACCTGGTTCCCCGCCGTGTACGCGACAGGTGCGGGAGGTGCGGCGGGTGCCCGGCTCGTGCTCGCCCTCGGCCACGGCGCGGGCGGCGGCATCGAGGCCCGGGACCTCCGGGCGCTGGCCGCCGCGCTGCCCGCCCACGGGGTGACCGTCGCCCTGGTGGAGCAGCCGTGGCGGGTCGCCGGGAAGAAGCTCGCGCCCGCCCCGAAGACGCTGGACGCCGGGTGGCGCGGGGTGTGGCCGGCCCTCGCAGCCGCCGGAGTGCCCGTCGTCGCGGGCGGGCGCAGCGCCGGGGCCCGGGTGGCCTGTCGGACGGCCGCGGAGCTGGGCGCCCACGCCGTTCTCGCGCTCGCCTTCCCGCTGCACCCCCCGGGCAGGCCGGAGAGGTCCCGCGAGGACGAGCTCGTCGGGACCGGCGTGCCCACGCTCGTCGTGCAGGGCGGCAACGACCCGTTCGGGCGGCCCGCCGAATTCTCCCCGGGGGCGTACGGGATCGCCGAGGTGCCGTACGGCGACCACGGGTTCGCCGTGCCGAAGAAGGCCGGCACGACGCAGGAGCGGGCGCTGGAGACCCTGACCGCCGCCGTGACCGGATGGCTCTCCACCGTCGTCCGGCCCGAGCCCCCGCAAACCCCGTGACGCACGGCCCCGGGCCCGGAATCCCGCCTTCCCGGAATCTCGCGTCCCCGGAATTCCGCGTCCCGGGTCCGGACCGCCGCGTCCCGGCCCGGATTTCCGTGTGACGTATGCCCCGGGAATGTTGGGCGAGGGGCGGCTGTTGTGCGTGTCATCGGTACATCAACGTCGTATGTGTGGAGAGGGAGTCCGTCGCATGGGTTCGACCATCTGCCCGCGTCGCTCGAACGCCGCTGACCTGGAGTGGACGGTCCTGCATGCGGCCAGGACCACTCCCGAGCGGGCGCCGGGCGGACCGAATCGACAGCCCGTCTCGAAGCAGGGTCGACTATTCTCCGATTCGAGCGGGTCGGGTTTCGACTCCGCCACAGCGTTGGAGGAGGTGGGTCCGGTCACTGGGACCGACACAGGGACCGACGACGGCCGCGCACCGGAGACGGCTGCCGAGCGCAACGCACGCTTCGAGCGGGACGCTCTCGGTTACCTCGACCAGATGTACTCGGCCGCGCTGCGCATGACGCGCAATCCCGCGGACGCCGAGGACCTGGTCCAGGAGACGTACGCCAAGGCGTACGGCTCCTTCCATCAGTTCCGTGAGGGCACCAACCTCAAGGCGTGGATGTACCGCATCCTCACCAATACCTTCATCAACTCGTACCGCAAGAAGCAGCGGGAACCCCAGCGCAGCGCCGCCGAGGAGATCGAGGACTGGCAGCTGGCGCGCGCCGAGTCGCACATGTCGACCGGTCTGCGCTCCGCGGAGTCGCAGGCGCTCGACCACCTGCCCGACTCGGACGTGAAGTCCGCCCTGCAGGCGATCCCCGAGGAGTTCCGCATCGCCGTGTATCTCGCCGATGTAGAGGGCTTTGCCTACAAGGAGATCGCGGACATCATGGGGACTCCCATCGGTACGGTGATGTCCCGACTGCACCGGGGCCGCCGCCAGTTGCGCGGCATGCTGGAGGACTACGCCCGGGAGCGCGGGCTCGTCCCGGCCGGTGCCGGAGAGTCGGACGATCGGAAAGGCTCGGGCTCATGAGCTGCGGAGAGCCGCACGAGACGGACTGCTCGGAGGTGCTCGACCACCTCTACGAGTTCCTCGACCACGAGATGCCCGACAGTGACTGCAACAAGTTCGAGGTGCACTTCGAGGAGTGCTCCCCGTGCCTGGAGAAGTACGGCCTGGAGCAGGCCGTGAAGAAGCTGGTGAAGCGCTGCTGCGGCCAGGACGACGTACCGAGCGATCTGCGGTCCAAGGTGATGGGCCGGATCGATCTGATCCGCTCGGGCCAAGCGGTGCCCGAGCAGGACGTGACGGCCGCGGAGAGCGAACAGCCGACCGCCGCCAAGGAGTGACGGCCGGCCACCGGCCCTGACCGGTCCGCCCCGCGTTCCATACGGGTGGGGGTGCGCCGCGCACGACGCGGCGCACCCCCATGCGCGTGTCCGGGCCCGATCCGGGCTGTCGTCCCGTATGTCACCCGAATGTGCTAATCCGGTCCATTGCCGCTCGATCCTGCGCACAAATCGCTAGCGTGGCGCCTCCATTGACCATGTTGAGGGGCGGGCCGAGCGGGTGAGAGCCACACGCGGGGCGGCGCGCGCGTACATCCTGGTGGTCGCGGTCGGCGCACTGTGCTGCGTGCTCCCCGTCCTGTGGACCGGGGAGGAGATCCCGTGGTTCACCGTCGCACTGCTCACCGGGCTCTATCTGGTCTGCGAACTCCCCGGGCGCTGCCCGTTCTTCGGCGGCTCCGTGCCGATCAGTGCCGGATCGTTCTTTCCGCTGCTGCTCGCCGCCGCGTTCCTGCTGCCGCCCGCCGTGGCCGCCCTCGTCGCCGTACCCGGATCGCTCGTCGGCCGGGTGGAGCAGCCGCCCGCCGCCGCACGGCGCGTCTGGCGGGCCGCGCAGCTCGCCGTCACGGTCTGGGCGGCCTCGACCGTCCACGGACTGCTCGGCGGCGCCGCGGCGCTCGGCGGCACCGGCACCGGCCCCGACCTCCCGTACGCGATCCTGCCCGCCTGCGCCGCGGCCCTGGTCTTCAGCCTCGTCCTGACCGCGCTGGACGGCTCGATCCTGGTCGTGGCCGAACGGCTGCCGCCGGGGCGCGCCTGGGGCGGGCTGCTGCCCCGCTCGCTGGGGCCGCACCTGGTGCACGGGCTCGCCGGGCTGATGATGGCGGTGCTGTGGCGCGGCCCGTACGGACCGCTGTCCGCGCTCATCGTCCTGCTGCCGATGTACATCTCCTGCTGGATCTTCGCCCAGTACCACCGCGAGCACGCCGCCCACCGGGCCACCATCAGGGCGCTGGTGCAGGCCGTCGACATCAAGGACACCTACACCCGGGGGCACAGCGAACGGGTCGGCCGGGCCTCCGTCATCATCGCCCGCGAACTGGGCATGGAGAAGGGCCGGCTGGAGGTCCTCCGGTTCGCCGGCATCCTGCACGACGTCGGCAAGCTCGGCGTCCCCACCCGGGTGCTCCGCAAGGACGGGCCGCTCACCCCGGAGGAGCGACAGGTGATCGAGCTGCATCCGGAGTACGGGCACGAGATCGTCCGCGGCATCGGCTTCCTCGGCGAGGCACGGGCCGCGATCCTGCACCATCACGAACGGCTCGACGGCAGTGGCTATCCGTACGGGCTCCGGGGGCGCGAGATCCCGGAGTTCGCGCGGGTCGTCGCGGTGGCGGACGCGTTCGACGCGATGACCTCTACCCGCTCGTACCGGCGGGGCAGGCCGGTGCCCGCCGCGCTGGAGGAGCTGAAGCGGTGCGCGGGCACGCAGTTCGATCCGCAGATGGTGCGGGCGCTGGTGCGCGGGCTGGAGCGGCACGGCTGGTCGGCGGTGACGGCGGGGGTGACGTCGGACGAGCCCCCGGCCGCCCGGCCCGGAAACGGAAGCGGGATCGGGAACGGGAGCAGCGGTGGGAGCGGGGACGCCGGGGCCGTCCGGCGGCCGGTCCGCCCCCGGCCGCCCTCCGGGCTCGACCGCGTACCGCCCGCCCAGCCGACGACCTCCGGACGCGGCGGCGCGCCCCGCGCCCACCCACCGCGGGACGGGACCGGCCGGACGCCTCCCGCGCAGCCGTCGCGGGACGGGGCCGGCCGGCTGCCCCACCCGCAGGCGCCCGGTCCGCAGCCGCCCGCGGACCATCGCCGGTGAGCCGGGACCGGGCCGGGGCGCGGCCGTCCCCCGTCGCCCTCGCCGTCCGGGGCGCCGCCGCCCTGCTCGCCGTCGCGGGACTGGCCCACACCCTCTGGTACGGCGTCCACGACCCCGGCCACGCCCTGGCCTTCGGCGTCCTCATCACCGTCGGCGAACTGGCCCGCTGGGGCGCCCTGCCCGCCGAGCGCGAGCCCGCGCCGCTCGGTGCCGCCGGGGCACTCGCGTACGCCCTCCTCGGCCGCAGCGGCGGCGGACCCACCGAGCACGGCGTCCCCCAGGTGATCGCCGTGCTCGTCGCGGCACAGCTCGTCGCCTGCGTGCCCCAGGTGGCGCGCGGCACCGGGCCGGGCCCCGACCGGGTGGCCCGCCGGGTCCTGTCCGTCACCTTCGCCGCCGTGTGCTTCCAGCCGCTGTACAACTCCGGCCGCACCGCGAGCTGGTTCGGCGAAGGCCCGTACTACGTGCTCGTCCTGCTGCTGCTCCTCGTGCTCACCGCCCTGTGCGACGCCGTCCTCGCGGCCCTGCTGCTGCACTCGCGCACCCGCCACCCCTACCCGCCGCTGCTGCGGGACCAGCTGCGCGGTCTCGTCGGCATCGGTTCGGCGGTCTGTGCGACCGGCGTCGTGATGGCGCTCGGGGTGGCCGTCGCCGGGCTGTGGGCGCTGCCCGTGCTGTGCGTGCCGCTGCTGCTGACCCAGGTCTCCTTCCGCCGGTTCGTCGCCGTGCGCACCACCTACCGGCAGACCATCGCCTCGCTCGCCCGGTCCACCGAGATCGCCGGGTACACCCCGCACGGGCATGCCCGCCGGGTCGCGGCGCTCTGCCGGGCCGTCGGCCGTGAGCTGGGACTCTCCGGGAGCCAGCTGACCGTCCTTGAGTACGCGGCCCTGATGCACGACATCGGCCAGCTCTCCCTGGTCGACCCGGTGCCGGACGGGGCGACGGCCATGCTGCCCGCCGCCGAGCAGCGCCGCATCGCCCTGCTCGGCGGGGCCGTGGTCCGGCAGACCGGGGTGGACACCGAGGTCGCCGTCGTGGTGGAGAGGCAGGCCGACCCCTATCGCGAGCAGCCGTTGTCCGCCAGGATCGTCAGGGCGGTCAACGCATACGACGACCTCTGCGGGGAAAGTCTCATCGGGCCACTGGGCGCACTGGAACAGCTCAGGCTCGGGACCGCCCACGACTATCAGCCCGAAGTCGTGGAATCACTGGCCCGGGTCCTGTCCCGGAGCGGTCCGGCCCCGGTTCTCCCCGGGTAACCCATGGGTAATGAGCGAGCGTCCGGCCCGGCATGGTTGGATGCGAAGAAGAGCGGAAAACGAGGGTGTCCAGTCGGGACGGGCGGGAATCGTGAGGATCTTCGGGAAGGTACGGCATCGGCCCTCCGCCTCTTGGCGGCAGGCCACGGACCGCGCGTTCACGCTGATCGGCGACGGCCGGTACGAGGACGCGGGCGCGCTGCTGACACGTGCGGCGGACCTGGAACCCTGGCTCTCCGAGTCGTGGTTCAACCTGGCGCTGCTGCACAAGTTCCGGCACGACTGGGAACAGGCGAGGGCGGCGGGCCTGCGGGCGGTGGCGCTGCTCGACAAGGAGTCCGGCGCCCCCGACTGGTGGAACGTCGGGATCGCCGCCACCGCGCTGCAGGACTGGCCGCTGGCACGCCGCGCCTGGCAGGCGTACGGCCTGAAGGTGCCGGGCACCGGCCAGCACACCCCGGCGGCCAACAGCGAGCCGGTCGGCATGGAGCTGGGCAGCGCCGCGGTGCGGCTGTCGCCGGAGGGCGAGGCCGAGGTCGTGTGGGGCCGCAGGCTCGATCCGGCCCGGATGGAGGTGCTCTCCATCCCACTGCCGTCGTCCGGGCGCCGCTGGGGCGAGGTCGTCCTGCACGACGGGGTGCCGAACGGCGAGCGGGTCACCGCGGCCGGACCCTCGTACCCCGTCTTCGACGAGATCGAGCTGTGGGCGCCGTCCCCCGTGCCCACCTGGGTGGTGCTGCTCGAAGCGGCCACCGAGGCGGACCGGGACGCGCTGGAGCGGCTGGCGTCCGACGCCGGGTTCGCCGCCGAGGACTGGTCGTCCTCCGTGCGGCTGCTCTGCCGGGCCTGCTCGGAGAGCCGGATGGAGAGCTACGAGGGCGACGGCGACCACCTCGACCCGCACGACCACAGCGAGCCCGGACACCCCGGCCCGCTGGGCCACCGCACCTCCGGTGAGCTGTGGGCGCCGGAGCGGGAGTGCGGGATAGCCGCGCCGGCCGGGCTGGTGCGCGGCCTGCTGGACGGCTGGGTGGCGGACAGTCCGGACAGCCGCGAGTGGCGGGATCTCGAAGAGGTCTGCTGACCGGTGCGGTGGCCGGAAAGCCCTTGCGCCCCCGGCGATCACGGCACAGCGCTTAGGCTGTACGCGCACCGGTCGCGGTGCTCGGAGGGTTCCCCGGGCTGCCCGGGTTCCAGGTTTTGAGGAAGGCGTACGGCGGACATGGCGCAACAGGACACGGACGAGCAGATCAACGTCGACGACGAGGGATTCGTCGTGGACACCGAGGACTGTGAGGCGCGCGAGGCCGCATACCGCGAGCGCGGCACCTCCCGCCCGATCACGGTCGTGGGCAACCCGGTGCTCCACAAGGAGTGCAAGGACGTCACCGAGTTCGGCGACGAGCTGGCCGGGCTGATCGACGACATGTTCGCCAGCCAGCGGACGGCGGAGGGCGTGGGCCTGGCCGCCAACCAGATCGGTGTAGACCTCAAGGTCTTCGTGTACGACTGCCCGGACGACGACGGCGTGCGGCACGTGGGTGCCGTCTGCAACCCGGTGCTCGAAGAGCTGGCGCCCGAGGACCGGGTCCTGGACGACTCCAACGAGGGCTGCCTCTCCGTCCCGACGGCGTACGCCTCGCTGGCCCGCCCGGACTACGCGGTGGTCCGCGGCCAGGACGCCAAGGGCAACCCGATCAAGGTCCGCGGCAACGGCTACTTCGCCCGCTGCCTCCAGCACGAGACGGACCATCTGTACGGCTACCTGTACATCGACCGGCTCTCGAAGCGGGACCGCAAGGACGCGCTGCGGCAGATGGCGGAGAACACGCCGCGCTACGAGGTCGTGCCGAACGACTGAGCAGACGTCGGGGCATGGCCGACGGGCCCGGTCCGCCCCGCGAGGCGGACCGGGCCCTTCCGGCTTCCGGGCCTCTCCTGGCAGTCAACTGTCATTTCTTTGCGAGAAGTTGACGCGCGTCAACTCGTCCGACAGGCTTTCCTCCCCACAGCCTTTTCGTGTAGGGAGCCCCCCTCATGCCCAGACGTACCGCACGACTCCTGCTCGGCCTTGTCATGACCATGGCATTCGCCTTGGGCGGGGCCGTGGTGACCGCCGGCACCGCGCAGGCCGACGGCTGCTACACCTGGACTCGCACGCTGCGCCCCGGCGCCACGGGCAACGACGTCGTCCAGCTCCAGATCCGGGTGGCCGGATACCCCGGCTACAACTCCGTACTCGCCATCGACGGCTCCTACGGCCCGGCCACCACCGCCGCCGTCAAGCGTTTCCAGGCCGCCCACGGCCTCGCCGCCGACGGCATCGCGGGCCCGGCCACCCAGGCCAAGATCTACTCGCTGCAGGACAACGACTGCACTCCGATCCACTTCACCTACCCCGAGCTCAACAAGTGCAACAGCACCTGGGCCGGCGGCAAGGTGGCGGCCGGAACGGCGAAGGCCAACGCGCTGAGCTCCATGTGGAAGCTGGAGGCGCTGCGGCACGCGCTCGGTGACCAGCCGCTCCGGGTCACCAGCGGATTCCGCTCGGTCTCCTGCAACGCGGCGGTCGGCGGGGCGTCCAACAGCCGTCACATGTACGGGGACGCCGTCGACCTCGGCGCCGGACCGCACTCGCTGTGCACCATCGCCAAGCAGGCCCGCAACCACGGCTTCAACGGGATCCTCGGCCCGGGTTACCCCGGCCACAACGACCACATCCACGTGAACCAGGGCCCCTCGCACTACTGGTCGGCGCCCAGCTGCGGCATCTGACGCACCGCGGGGCCCCGTACGCCGGTTCCTTTCCGGACCGGTGCACGGGGCCTTTCGCATGCCGGGTGCCGGGTGTCGTGTGCTGTGCGCCGCGTATCGCTTGCCACGCTCAGGCCTCACGGGACAGCCCTTAGTCTGTTCCATCATGCTCAACAGGGTTTTTTTCCCGGGTGAGTTGGAGGGGGCAGGGGTGGCAGGACTGCTGGCAGGGCGCTACCGGCTGGAAGAGCGGTTGGGGGCCGGCGGGATGGGGGAGGCGTGGGCCGCCTGGGACGCCGAGATGCAGCGGCGTGTCGCGGTGAAGACGATGCACAGCCGGGGCGGGACGTCGGACGCACGCGTCCTGTTCCGCGAGGCGCGCACCGCGGGACGCCTCAGCCATCCGGGCATCGTGACCGTCCACGACATCGCCCTGGACAGCGACGGCCGTCGTTTCCTCGTCATGGAACTGATCGACGGGCGCGACCTCGGGAAAGTGCTCGAAACGGACGGGCCGTTCTCCGTGGACACCGCGCTGGACCGGGCCGCACAGGTGGCCGACGCCCTCGGGGCCGCCCACGCCGCGGGCGTCGTCCACCGGGACCTGAAGCCCTCGAACCTGATGCTCACCGCCGCCGGAACGGTCAAGATCCTGGACTTCGGCATCGCCGGATTCCTCGACTCCGCCCACACCCTCAGCGAACCCGTCGGCTCATGGCCCTACATGGCGCCCGAGCGGATCGACGGCGGGAGCGGTGACGGGCGCACCGACCTGTACGCCCTGGGCTGTGTGATCCACGAACTCCTCACCGGCAGCCCGCCGTTCGGCGACCTGAGCGGCTACGCCCTGCTCACCGCCCACAAGGAGACCGTGCCGGAACCCCTCGGAACACTGCGGGCCGACCTGCCCGCCGGACTCGGCGAACTGGTCGCCGAACTCCTCGCCAAGGACCCGGGGGAGCGCCCCGCGCGGGCGGAGGAGGTCCGCGACCGCCTGCGCCTGCTGGCGGCCGGAGCACCGCCCGTACCGGCACCGCACCCGGACGGACAGGCACCGCCGACCACCCGCCCGCGCCACGACGCCACCACGGTCACCGGCCCCCGTGCGCCCGAGCCCGTGCTCGCGCCCACGGTCCCGGCCCCGCCCGCGACCCCTACCCGGCCCGCCGGTCCGGGAGCCGGGCCCACGCGCCGCCCGCCCCGTCGTCGCCGGGCCCTGATCGCGACCGCCGCGCTCATCGCCTGCGCGGTCGCCGCGGCGCTGCTCCTCCTGAGATCCGGGGACGGCCGCACCTTGTGGTCCGCCGAATCCGTCTCCACCCGGGGCGTGGCCGCCGGGGGAACGGTCTTCCTCACCGGGGCCGAGGACGGCACGGTCGAGGCCCGGGACGTCAGGACCGGCGATCTCCGGTGGACGTACCGCACCGGCGGTGACGTGGCGGACCCCCGGGCGTCCGCCGACGGCACCCTCTACGTCGCCGCCGCCGGTGGCGCGGTCCACGCCGTGGACACCCGTACCGGCAGGCGCCGCTGGGCCGTGCCCGGCCCGGAGGGAGCCCGGGACCACGGCGAGCTGACCGCGTCGGCAGGCCGGGTGTACGTCGTCACCGGAGCGGACACCCGCGCCCTCGACGCCAGGAGCGGGAAGACGCTGTGGCACGCCCTGCCCGGTGTCCCCGGCACCCTCGCGGCCACCGCGGACACCGTCTACGTGAGCGCCACGACCGACGACCACGACGAGGAGTACGGGAAGGAGGACGCCAAGGAGGACGCCAAGGTGTTCGCCCTCGACGCCGCCACCGGGAGGACCAGGTGGACCCACTCCACCTCCGAACCGATCGTCGGCGCCCCCCTGGCGCACGGCGACACCGTCTACGTCGGCTCCTGGGACGACCGGATGTACGCCCTGGACGCCCGCACCGGCACACCGGAATGGACCTACGAGGCGGGAGACGCCATCGGGACCACACCCGCCTTCGCCGACGGGCTGCTCTACCTCACCACCCAGAACGGAACGCTCGCCGCCCTGGACGCGCGGTCCGGCGACGTCGTATGGCACCACGAAGTATCGGGATACGGGGAGGTCGGCGAGTCACCGGCCGTCGCCGACGGCATCGTGTACACCGCCGACGCCGGGACCGACCGCATCAGCGCCTTCGACGCGCGCAGCGGCAAGGAGAAGTGGCACCACACCATCGAGGACACCGAGGCGTTCTCCGCCCCGGTCCTCGTGGACGGCGTTCTTCTCGTGTCCGGGAAGGACGACGTGGAGGACGTCCCGACCGTCCTCCACGCCCTGGACACCCGCCCCTGAGAGGGGCCGCCCCACGGCAAGGGGCCGGACCCGCCGCACACGCGACAGGACCGGCCCCGCACCCTCATTGCCCTAGAAGTCGTCGTCGAAGGCGACCGAGCCCTCCACCGCCACCTGGTACGCGGACGGGCGGCGCTCGAAGAAGTTCGTCAGCTCCTGAACGCCCTGCAGTTCCATGAACGAGAACGGGTTCTCGGAGCCGTAGACCGCCGGGAAGCCCAGCCGGGTGAGCCGCTGGTCGGCGACGCACTCCAGGTACTGCCGCATCGACTCGGTGTTCATGCCGGGCAGCCCGTCACCGCACAGATCGCGGCCGAACTGCAGCTCTGCGGCCACGGCCTCCTTCAGCATGTCGGTGACCTGCTGCCGCAGCTCGTCGTCGAAGAGGTCCGGCTCCTCCTTGCGGACGGTGTCCACCACCTCGAACGCGAAGTTCATGTGCATCGTCTCGTCCCGGAACACCCAGTTGGTGCCCGTGGCGAGACCGTGCAGCAGCCCCCGCGAACGGAACCAGTAGACGTACGCGAACGCACCGTAGAAGAACAGCCCCTCGATGCACGCCGCGAAGCAGATCAGGTTCAGCAGGAAGCGGCGGCGGTCGGCCTTCGTCTCCAGGCGCTCGATCTTCTCGACCGAATCCATCCACTTGAAGCAGAACTGCGCCTTCTCCCGGATCGAGGGGATCTCCTCGACCGCGTCGAACGCCGCCGCCCGGTCCTCCGGATCGGGCAGATAGGTGTCCAGCAGCGTCAGATAGAACTGGACGTGCACGGCCTCCTCGAAGAGCTGCCGCGACAAGTACAGCCGCGCCTCGGGGGAGTTGATGTGCTTGTACAGCGTCAGCACGAGGTTGTTGGCGACGATCGAGTCGCCCGTGGCGAAGAACGCGACGAGCCGGCCGATCAGATGCTGCTCACCCGGCGACAGCTTGGCGAGGTCGGCCACGTCGGAGTGCAGATCGACCTCCTCCACCGTCCAGGTGTTCTTGATCGCGTCCCGGTAGCGCTCGTAGAAGTCCGGGTAGCGCATGGGGCGCAGGGTCAGTTCGAAGCCCGGGTCGAGCAGGTTCTTCCCGGAACCGGTGGAGATCGTCACTGGCAGGCCTCGCAGGACTCGGGGTTTTCGAGGGAACAGGCGACGGCGTCCGCGTCGGGCGCCGGAGCCTGCTGTACGGGAATGGGCGCGGCTGCGGACGCCGCGCGGGCGATCCGGGTCGCCGGGCGCGAGCGCAGGTAGTACGTCGTCTTCAGCCCCTGCTTCCAGGCGTACGCGTACATCGAGGAGAGCTTGCCGATCGTCGGCGTCTCCATGAAGAGGTTCAGCGACTGGCTCTGGTCGAGGAACGGGGTACGGGCCGCCGCCATGTCGATCAGACCGCGCTGCGGGATCTCCCACGCCGTGCGGTACAGCGCCCGCACGTCCTCGGGGATCCAGGCGAAGCCCTGCACCGAGCCGCTCGCCTCGCGCAGCGCTTCCCGGGTGCGCTCGTCCCACACCCCGAGCCGCTTCAGCTCCTCCACCAGGTACGCGTTGACCTGGAGGAACTCCCCGCTGAGCGTCTCGCGCTTGAAGAGGTTGGAGACCTGCGGCTCGATGCACTCGTACACGCCCGCGATCGAGGCGATCGTCGCCGTCGGCGCGATGGCCAGCAGCAGCGAGTTGCGCATCCCGGTCCGCGCGACCCGGGCGCGCAGCGCCTCCCAGCGCTCCGGCCAGTTCAGCTCGGTGTCGTAGTGGTCGGGGTGCAGCACCCCGCGCGCCGCCCGCGTCCCGGACCAGGCGGGCAGCGGACCCGATCGCTCTGCGAGGTCGCAGGACGCCTCGTACGCGGCGAGCATGATCCGCTCGGAGATCTTCGTGGAGAGCGCGCGGGCCGCGGGGGAGTCGAACGGCAGCCGCAGCTGGAAGAAGACGTCCTGGAGCCCCATGGCGCCCAGGCCCACCGGACGCCACTTGGCGTTGGAGCGGCCCGCCTGCTCGGTCGGGTAGAAGTTGATGTCGACGACCCGGTCCAGGAAGGTCACCGCGGTGCGGACGGTGGCGTCCAGCCGCTCCCAGTCGAGGTCGCCGTCGACGACGAACGCGCCGAGGTTGACCGAGCCCAGGTTGCAGACGGCCGTCTCGCCGTCGTCGGTGACCTCCAGGATCTCCGTGCACAGGTTCGACGAGTGGACGACACGGCCCGGCTCGGCGGTCTGGTTCGCGGTCCGGTTGGCGGCGTCCTTGAACGTCATCCAGCCCTGGCCGGTCTGGGCGAGGGTGCGCATCATCCGGCCGTACAGCTCACGGGCGGGCATCGACTTGCGGGCCAGCCCCTTCGCCTCGGCGGCCCGGTACGCGGCGTCGAACTCCTCGCCCCACAGGTCCACCAGCTCGGGCACGTCGGCGGGCGAGAACAGCGACCAGTGGCTGTCCGCCTCGACCCGGCGCATGAACTCGTCCGGGATCCAGTGCGCCAGGTTGAGGTTGTGCGTGCGCCGCTGGTCCTCGCCCGTGTTGTCCCGCAGCTCCAGGAACTCCTCGACGTCCGCGTGCCAGGTCTCCAGGTAGACGGCGGCGGCGCCCTTGCGGCGACCGCCCTGGTTGACCGCGGCGACGGAGGCGTCGAGCGTCTTCAGGAACGGCACGATGCCGTTGGAGTGCCCGTTGGTGCCGCGGATCAGCGAACCCCGGGAACGGATGCGGGAGTACGGCAGGCCGATGCCGCCGGCGTGCTTCGAGAGCCGGGCCACCTGGTGGTAGCGGTCGTAGATCGAGTCCAGCTCGTCGAGCGGGGAGTCCAGCAGGTAGCAGGAGGACATCTGCGGGTGCCGGGTGCCGGAGTTGAAGAGGGTGGGCGAGGAGGGCAGGTAGTCGAGCCGGCTCATCAGCCCGTACAGCGCCGCGACCTCGTCCACGGCGCGCGGGGAGTCGTCCTCGGCGAGCCCGGACGCGACCCGGAGCATGAAGTGCTGCGGGGTCTCGACGACCTGGCGGGTGTGCGGGTGGCGCAGCAGATAGCGGCTGTGCAGGGTCCGCAGCCCGAAGTAGCCGAAGCGGTCGTCGGCGCCGTCGGCGAGCGCACGCTCCACCAGCGCGTCGAGGGCGGCCGCGTTGCGGGCGACGAAGCCCGCCGTGCGGTCCGCGATCAGGCCCTCGCGGTGTCCGACGGCGACCGAGGCGGAGAAGGAGACGGCGCCCTGTCCGGCGGCCTCGTCCGCGATGGCGCGGGTCAGCAGCCGGGCGGCGAGCCGGGAGTAGGCGGGGTCCTCGGAGATCAGCCCGGCGGCGGCCTCCGTGGCCAGCGAGCGCAGCTCGGCCTCGTCCGCCCGTGCGCTGCGGCCGCGCAGCGCGGCGGCGGCGACGCGCCCGGGGTCGGTGTCGGGCAGATCGGCGGTGAGGTCGGTCAGGGTCCGCAGCAGCGCGGCCCCCGGTCCGTCGTGTGCGGCTGCCCCGGAATCGGCGGCCGTGGACGCGGCGACTGAAGCCGGATCGGCTGGCGCGATGGTCACGTGGTGCTCTCCCTCGCTCGGCTCGGGGCCGGCGGGGGAACGGGGCAGCCGGACGGGCGCGCACCCGGGACGGGGCGGCACTCCGTACGGCGTCCGCCGGCCCAACCGCGAGGCCCGGACGTCTGGCATCCGGTTCGGTCGAGCCGGATGCGCTGTCGGCAGGTCCTCGGACTTGTTCGGGGTACGCGAATGCGCACCGATCACACCGTTGCGGGACAGTTCCGGATTCGCACCGGATTCCCCTGCGGCGACAGCGAGGATGAGCATACATGTGGGGGCCACCCGATGAGGCAGCCCCCAGATGTTGTGTCGGCCGACTCATGTCTGGCCAAGCAGGAAGTGCCCGTGGGCCTTCCGGGAACGGCGGACGGCCCGCCCCGCTCCCTTGCGGCAGGGGCGGGGACGGGCCGTCCCGGGGGGCCGGAGCGACCGTCAGTGGCCGCCGGGCGCCCCCACCGTGGCCGGCGGAAGCTCCACCTGGACGCCCGGGTCGCCCGCGTCGGCCGTGTAGTCGGACGGCGAGGTCTCGTCGACCCCGGCGGGTGCCTTCAGCGCGTTCAGGACGAAGGTGAGCACCACCACGACCACCACGTTCAGCACGAACGCGGTGAGACCGATGTAGCCGATCTCGCCGAGGCCGGGGATCTCCTTGGACGAGCCGCCGAAGTGCTTCTGCGTCGGCGAGGCGACCCCGTACGCGGCCACCGTCCCGTACACCATGCCGACCGCCCAGCCCGCGAGCAGCGCCCAGCGGTGGAACCAGCGGGTGAACAGGCCGCCGACCAGGGCCGGCATCGTCTGGAGGATCCAGATCCCGCCGAGCAGCTGGAAGTTGATCGCGACCGTCTTGTCCATCGTGAGGACGAAGACGAGCGCGCCGACCTTGACGAGCAGCGAGACCAGCTTGGAGACCTTGGTCTCCTGCTCCGGGCTCGCGTCCGGCTTCAGGAAGTCCTTGTAGATGTTGCGGGTGAAGAGGTTGGCCGCGGCGATCGACATGATCGCGGCGGGCACCAGCGCACCGATGCCGATCGCGGCGAACGCGACGCCCGCGAACCAGGCCGGGAACATGTTCTCGAACAGCTGCGGAATGGCCAGCTGCCCGTTGTCCACCTTGATCCCGGCGGCGATCGCCATGAAGCCGAGCAGCGCCAGCAGGCCCAGCATCAGCGAGTACAGCGGCAGGATCGTGGTGTTGCGCCGGATCACGTCACGGCTGCGGCTGGAGAGCGTCGCCGTGATCGAGTGCGGATACATGAAGAGCGCCAGGGCCGAGCCCAGTGCCAGGGTGGCGTATCCCCAGTGGCCCGCCTCGCCCGGTGCGAGCGCGCCGCGCGGTTTGCCGGTGGCCGGGTTGGTCTGCGAGAACGCCTCGCCCGCCTTGGCGAAGATGTCGTCGAAGCCGCCCAGCTTGATCGGGATGTAGATGATCGCCACCGCGATGACCAGGTAGATCAGCCCGTCCTTGACGAACGCGATCAGCGCGGGCGCCCGCAGCCCGGAGGAGTAGGTGTACGCGGCGAGCACCGCGAACGCGATCAGCAGCGGCAGGTCCTTGACGAACCAGTGGGTGTTCTCGCCGCCGCCGACGCCCATCACGTCCAGCACCGCCTGGATGCCGACGAGTTGGAGCGCGATGTACGGCATCGTGGCGAGGATGCCGGTGAGGGCGACCGCCAGCGAAAGGCCCTTCGAGCCGAACCGGCCGCGCACGAAGTCCGAGGTGGTGACGTACCCGTGCTTGTGCGAGACCGACCACAGCCGGGGCAGGAAGGTGAAGATCAGCGGGTACACGAGGATCGTGTACGGCACGGCGAAGAAGCCGGCCGCGCCCGCCGCGTAGATCGCCGCGGGAACGGCGACGAAGGTGTACGCGGTGTACAGGTCGCCGCCGAGCAGGAACCAGGTGACCCAGGTGCCGAACGACCGTCCGCCCAGGCCCCATTCGTCGAGACTGGCCTCGTTCTCCGCCTTGCGCCAGCGGGCCGCCATGAACCCCATGACCGTGACCGCGACGAAGAAGAAGATGAAGACGCCGAGCGCGACGCCGTTCACGCCGTCCTTCATGAGGAGGCACCTCCCTTGCGGGAGCGCTGGTCACGCTGCCACAGCTTGTACGCGACCATCGTGAGCGCGGTGGAGATCAGCACCCAGAGCATCTGGTACCAGTAGAAGAACGGAATGCCGATGAAGGCGGGGTCCACCTTCGCGTAGGAACTCACCCAGAGCATCGCCACGAACGGGGCAATGAGACAGAGGGCGATGACCACGCGCACGGGTGTGACGATGGGTGGTTTCTCTTCGGGTTCTGCTGGCATGAGGCGGTTTCGTCCCCTCGCTGGTTACCTCGTGATGGGCAGGAAATGTAAGCGAGCCTCCGGTCAGCGTCACCCCTGTCCGCATTGCGGTCCGGCAACGGTGCGTCGAGTGGGCGTATACGCACGATGAACGGTCATGGGCGCAGTGCTGGTCCGTACCAGGGGGCGGGGGAGCGGCATGCGAAGACCCCCGTGGAGCGGTGCTCCGCGGGGGTCTTGGAAGGTGGGGGCGGCGGGGTGATGGCCGGAATTGGCCGCCGCCCCGTCCGTGTTCAGTCGGTGGGCCGCTTCAGACGCGCCACGAACTTGTACCGGTCGCCCCGGTAGACCGAGCGCACCCACTCCACCGGCTCGCCCCGCCCGTCGAGCGAGTGCCGGGACAGCATCAGCATCGGCAGGCCCACGTCCGTACCGAGCAGACCGGCCTCGCGCGGGGTGGCCAGCGAGGTCTCGATGGTCTCCTCGGCCTCCGCCAGCCGCACGTCGTACACCTCCGCCAGCGCGGTGTAGAGCGAGGTGTACTTCACCAGTGAACGGCGCAGCGCGGGAAAGCGTTTGGCCGAAAGGTGTGTGGTCTCGATCGCCATCGGCTCCCCGCTGGCGAGCCGCAGCCGCTCGATCCGCAGCACCCGGCCCCCGGTGGTGATGTCGAGCAGTCCGGCGAGCGTGTCGTCGGCCGTGACGTAGCCGATGTCCAGCAGCTGGGAGGTCGGTTCCAGTCCCTGGGCGCGCATGTCCTCGGTGTACGAGGTCAGTTGCAGGGCCTGCGAGACCTTCGGCTTGGCCACGAAGGTGCCCTTGCCCTGGATGCGCTCCAGCCGGCCCTCGACGACCAGCTCCTGGAGCGCCTGGCGCACGGTGGTGCGCGAGGTGTCGAACTCGGCGGCCAGGGTCCGCTCCGGCGGCACGGGGGTGCCCGGCGGCATGGTGTCCGTCATGTCGAGGAGATGTCGCTTCAGCCGGTAGTACTTCGGGACGCGCGCCGTCCGTGTGGCCGCGCCCGTCTCGTTCTCCGCACTTCCCCCGTCGGCACCCATGGTCCGCCTTTCCGACTGCTGCGTTGCTGCCGTCACCGGCTCCTCCGTCTGTCGCGGCTCACATGGTGGCACGGCCCGCTCACGGCTCGTCGCCCTCCCTTAGGTGTCGGTCCTATAACGGACGCGAGTGCACTTCTTATACACCCTTGACACCCCTAAAGGTCTAGGCCAAGCTCCCGGTACTGGTCTAAACCATTAAAGACCAGGTCCAGCCCCAGCAGTACTCGTCGAATGTCTTCGCGGTGGGCGGGGTTGCAGCATCCCTGAGGAGGGTTTGGCGTGAAGCGCAAGCTCATCGCGGCGATCGGCGTCGCGGGCATGATGATCGGCCTCGCGGCCTGCGGGTCCGACGACGACGGCGGCAAGAAGACGGGTGCCGGCAGTTACGAGGGCCAGACCCTCACCGTCTGGACCATGTCCGGCTCCAACCCGCCCGGGTGGACCAAGGCGGTCACCGATGAGTTCGAGAAGAAGACCAAGGCCAAGCTGAAGATCGAAGTCCAGGACTGGAACGGCATTCAGCAGAAGATCACCACGGCCCTCTCGGAGACCAACCCGCCGGACGTCCTGGAGATCGGCAACACCCAGACCCCCGCGTACGCCAAGACCGGCGGTCTCGCCGAGCTGGGCGACCTGAAGAAGGAGATCGGCTCCGGCTGGGCCGACTCGGTCAACGCCCCCTCCGTCTTCGACGGCAAGCAGTACGCCCTGCCGTGGTACGTCGGCAACCGCGTCGTCATGTACAACAAGAAGGTCTTCAAGGACGCCGGCATCACCGAGACGCCGAAGACCCGCGCCGACCTCTTCGAGGCCTTCGAGGCCATCGAGAAGAAGGGCGACGCCGAGCCGATCTACCTGCCCGGCCAGAACTGGTACTTCTTCGACGGCCTGCTCGTCGGCAAGGGCGTCGAGCCGGTCAAGAAGGAGGGCGACAAGTACGTCTCCAACCTGGCCGACCCCAAGGTCGCCGAGGCCATGGACGTCTACAAGCAGTACCAGGCCTTCTCCAAGGCCCCCAAGGACAAGGACGAGGCCACCCCGCAGCAGGCCGAGGTCTTCGCCAAGGGCAAGACCGGCGCCATCATCGCCATGGGCTACGAGGCCGGCACGGCCATCAAGGCCAACCCGGCGATCAAGGACGACATCGGCTTCTTCACCATCCCCGGCGAGACCGCCGACAAGCCCGAGGGCGTCTTCCTCGGCGGTTCGAACCTCGCCGTGGCCGCGGGCAGCAAGAAGCAGGACCTCGCCAAGGAGTTCCTGAAGATCGCGCTCTCCGAGGCGAACGACGGCGCGCTGGTCAAGGAGGTCGGCTGGACGCCGAAGTCCGACGCCACGCAGAAGTTCGCAGCCGACCAGCCCGCCGCCGTGGCCGCCGCCCCGGCCGCCGCCAAGTCCGGTGGCACCACGCCGCTGATCCCGGAGTGGGCGCCGGTCGAGAACCCGCCGAACCCGATCAAGACCTACATGACGCTGGTTCTGCAGGGCAAGTCGCCCGCCGAGGCCGCCAAGCAGGTCGAGGGCGAGCTCAACAAGCGCCTCAGCCAGCAGCAGTAGGCGCAAGTCCGCGTCCGCGCCGGGGCGGCGGGTCCGACCCGCCGCCCCGGCGTACGCACCGTTCCGTGTAGAGCTCTGTTGGAAGAGATGGCGAGCATGGCAGTGCAGACCGACCCCTCGGACGTGGCCGAGTCGGCCGCGGTCCGCGGGCAGGACGGGAAACCACCCGTCGGGCAGCGCGGAGGAAACAAGCGAAGGCCGGGCATCGGCGCGGCGCCCTACCTGTTGATGGTTCCCGCGCTCGCGGTGACGGCGCTCTTCCTCGGGTATCCCCTGGTGAAGAACGCCCTGCTGTCGTTCCAGAACCTCAACATGGGACAGCTGATCCAGCATGTCACCGAGTGGAACGGCTTCAAGAACTACCAGGAGATCCTCACCGGTGAGGACTTCTGGCGGGTCACCCTCCGCACGATCGTGTTCACCGGCGTCAACGTCGTACTGATCATGATCCTCGGCACCCTGGTCGGACTGCTGCTGGCCCGCCTCGGCAAGAAGATGCGGTTCACCCTGATGATCGGCCTGGTGCTCGCCTGGGCCATGCCGATCGTGGCCGCGTCCACCGTCTACCAGTGGCTGTTCGCCTCGCGCTTCGGCGTGGTCAACTACGTGCTGGACAAGCTCGGCTGGCACTCGATGGCCGACTTCAACTGGACCGGATCGCAGTTCTCCACCTTCTTCGTGGTGACCCTGATGATCGTCTGGCAGTCCATCCCGTTCGTGGCGATCAACCTCTACGCGGCGACCACCACGATCGCCAAGGAACTGTACGAGGCCGCCTCGCTCGACGGCGCCGGCGTCTGGAAGAGCTTCACCTCGGTGACGTTCCCCTTCCTGCGGCCCTTCCTCTACGCCACGACCTTCCTCGAAGTCATCTGGGTCTTCAAGGCGTTCCCGCAGATCTTCACCATCAGCGAGGGCGGCCCCAACCGCCTCACCGAGACGCTGCCCATCTACGCCTTCGTCGAAGGCGTCGGCAACCAGCACTACGGCATGGGCGCGGCGATCTCGCTGCTGACCATCCTGATCATGCTGGGGCTGACCTCCTACTACCTCCGCATCGTTCTCAAGCAAGAGGAGGACGAGCTGTGAAGCGCTCACTGTTCGGCCGCATCTGGCCCAACGCGACGGCGATCGTCCTCTTCGCCGGCCTGGTCTTCCCCGTCTACTGGATGTTCAGCACGGCGTTCAAGCCGACCGGCGACATCATCACCGAGACGCCCGTCTGGTTCCCGACCGACGTCACGTTCGAGCACTTCAAGACGGCGTACAACGCGCCCGACTTCCTGACCCTGGTCGGGAACTCACTGACCGTCACCCTGCTCGCCGTGGCCTTCTCGCTGATCATCGCGCTCTTCGCGTCGTTCGCGCTGGCCCGGATGCGGTTCAAGGGCCGCAAGGGCATGATCCTGGTCTTCATGATCGCCCAGATGGCGCCCTGGGAAGTCATGGTCATCGCGATCTACATGCTGGTCCGCGACGCGGACATGCTCAACAGCCTGGTCCCGCTGACCCTCTTCTACATGGTGATGGTGCTCCCCTTCACGATCCTCACGCTGCGCGGCTACGTTGCCGCCGTGCCCAAGGAACTGGAGGAGTCCGCCATGGTCGACGGCTGCACCCGCCCGCAGGCGTTCGCCAAGGTCATCCTGCCGCTGCTCGCCCCCGGCCTGATGGCCACCTCGCTCTTCGGCTTCATCACGGCGTGGAACGAGTTCCCGCTGGTCCTGATCCTCAACAAGGAACCCGGGGCCAAGACGCTCCCGCTGTGGCTCTCGCAGTTCCAGAGCCAGTTCGGCGACGACTGGGGCGCCACCATGGCCGCCGCGTCGATCTTCGCCGTCCCGATCCTCGTCCTGTTCGTCTTCCTGCAGCGCAAGGCCGTCAGCGGCCTCACCGACGGTGCCGTGAAGGGATAACGCCGCTCATGACCACCCTCATAACCGCCGTGGACACCCTCACCCGCGACGCGCTCACCGTCCTGCAGCCCGGGTTCACCGGCACCACCGCCCCGGACTGGGTGCTGCGCAAGATCGGCGAGGGCCTCGGCTCCGTCGCACTGTTCGGCCGGAACATCCGGACTCCCGAGCAGGTGACCGCGCTCACCGCCCAGCTCAGGGCCGAGCGCGACGACCTCCTCGTCGCGATCGACGAGGAGGGCGGCGACGTCACCCGCCTGGAGGTGCGCACCGGCTCCTCGTTCCCCGGCAACCTCGCCCTCGGTCACGTCGACGACCTCGGCCTGACCCGCGCGGTGGCCCAGGAGCTCGGCCGCCGGCTCGCCGAGTGCGGCGTCAACCTCAACTGGGCGCCGTCCGCCGACGTCAACTCCAACCCGGGCAACCCGATCATCGGCGTACGGTCCTTCGGGGCCGACACCGCGCTCGTGGCCCGGCACACCGCCGCGTACGTCGAGGGCCTCCAGGCCGCCGGGGTCGCCGCCTGCACCAAGCACTTCCCGGGCCACGGCGACACCGCGATCGACTCGCACCACGCGATGCCGCGCATCGACGTGGACCTGGAGACCCTGCACGCCCGGGAACTGGTGCCCTTCAGAGCCGCCGTCGCCGCGGGTTCCAAGTGCGTGATGAGCGCGCACATCCTGCTGCCCGCCCTCGACCCGGACCGCCCCGCGACGGTGAGCCCGCAGATCCTCACCGGGCTGCTGCGCGAGGAACTGGGCTACGACGGCCTGATCGTCACCGACGCCGTGGAGATGCAGGCCATCGCCGCGACGTACGGCATCGAGCGCGGCTCCGTCCTCGCGATCGCCGCGGGGGCCGACGCCCTGTGCGTCGGCGGCGGCCTGGAGGACGAGGAAACGGTACGGCGGCTGCGCGACGCGTTGGTCGGCGCGGTGCGCAGCGGCGAACTTCCCGAGGAGCGGCTCGCGGACGCCGCCGCACGGGTGCGCACCCTCGCGTCCTGGACGCAGGGGGCCCGGGGGACCGGTTCGGAGCCGGGCGCGGCAGCGCAGGAGGGGACCGTGCCCGGCACCGGAACCGGTTCCGACATCGGCCTGGTCGCCGCCCGCCGCGCGGTGCGGGTGACCGGCTCCGCCGAACCGCTGACCGAGCCCGGCTACGTCGCCGCGTTCACCTCCGCGGCGAACATCGCCGTCGGCGACGAGACCCCCTGGGGCGTCGCCGCGGAGCTGGGCCGGATGCTGCCGGGCACGGAGACCGGCACGTACAGCAGCGAGACCGAGGAGCCCGCCGACGCGGTGCTGCGGGCCGCGGGGGAGCGGCGCCTCGTCGTGGTGGTCCGCGACGTCCACCGCCACGCCTGGATGGCCGAGGCCCTGGACGCCCTGGTCGCGCGGCGCCCCGACACGATCGTGGTCGAGATGGGCGTACCGCAGGCGGCCCCCACGGGCGCCCTGCACATCGCCACTCACGGCGCCGCCCGCGTCTGCGGTCTGGCGGCGGCGGAGGTCATCGTCGGCGGTACGGGCCCGACGGCCTGAGCCCGGGGTGCGACGCGGACCGGGGGGCACGTCACACCCGGCCGGGGCGCCCGGCGCCCGTCCGCGCGGACGGATGCCGGGCGTTCCCGCGCGTACGTGGAGAGGCCGTTCACCGGCCGGGCGTCCTCCCGCGCCAAAGAGCGCCGGGGCGCGCACGGCGCGGGCGGTCGCGGCCCCGTACGCCCCGGAAGTGCGCACGGCACGCGAGAGGGCCGGGAACACCCGCGACGGTGTTCCCGGCCCTCTCACGTGCCTCCGGACCGGTCTACAACCCCTGCCACGCGGGCTTCGCCGCGTACGTGGCGCGGAAGTAGTCCGCCAGCTTCAGCTTCGACGCCGCGGCCTCGTCCACCACGACCGTCGCGTGCGGGTGCAGCTGGAGCGCCGAGGCGGGCACGATCGAGGCGACCGGCCCCTCCACCGTCTGCGCCACTGCCTCCGCCTTGCCCTCGCCGGTGGCGAGCAGGATCGGGTGGCGGGCCTCCAGGATGGTGCCGATGCCCTGGGTGATCACGTGGTGCGGCACCTGGCTGATGTCGTCGTCGAAGAAGCGCGCGTTGTCGATCCGGGTCTGCTCGGTGAGCGTCTTGATCCGGGTGCGTGAGGCGAGCGAGGAGCACGGCTCGTTGAAGCCTATGTGCCCGTCGGTGCCGATGCCGAGGAGCTGGAGGTCCACCCCGCCGGCCTCGGCGAGCGCCCTGTCGTACGCCAGGCAGGCGGCCGGGATGTCCTCGGCGGAGCCGTCGGGGCCCATGAAGGACTCCTCGGACAGACCGAGCGGTTCGACGACCTCGCGCAGCACCACGGACCGGTAGGACTCGGGGTGGCCGGCCGGCAGTCCGACGTACTCGTCGAGCTGGCAGATGCGGGCGCGCGAGGCGTCCACGGCACCGGAGCGGACCTTGGCCGCCAGTGCCTGGTAGATGGGCAGCGGGGTCGAGCCGGTGGCAACGCCGAGAAGGGCGTCGGGCTTGCGGCTCAGCAGGGCACCGATGGCCTCCGCGATGAGTTCTCCGCCTGCCTTGGCGTCCGGGACGATGACAACTTCCACGCGGGGCCTGCCGATCTGAGGAGTCGAATCGATATGTGGTATAGACCAATCGCGCCCCAATTTAGCAGACCCCGCCGCCGCGGGTACGGCTGTCTCACCGGCCGCCCACTGGCGGGTGCGGGGGGCCGCGTGGTCGACTGGGCCGAACGGCGTCGCCGACGCCCGGGGCACTCCTGGGAGGCACACGACATGTCCGCCACTTCTCCGGCCGACGGCAGCGAGCGGCCGGGCCGGATCATGTCCGGCGAGATGGCCGAGCAGCCCGCGATGCTGCGGCGCATCCTCGACGAGGGCGCCCCGAGGATCCGTGAGGTGGCCGCCGGGATCGCGGCGCGCTCGCCGCGCTTCGTGCTGCTCACCGCCCGGGGCACGTCCGACAACGCGGCGCTGTACGCCAAGTACCTGCTGGAGATCCGGCGCGGCATGCCCTGCGGCCTCACCTCGATGTCCACCACCACCGCGTACGGCGCCCGGCCCGACCTCGGGGACGTCCTGGTCGTCACCGTCAGCCAGTCCGGCGGCTCGCCCGACCTGGTGGCCTCGACCGGAGCGGCCCGCGAGGCGGGCGCGATCACCCTGGCCGTCACCAACAACAGGGACTCGCCGCTCGCGGCCGTCTCCGAGTACCACATCGACATCCTGGCGGGCCCGGAGAAGGCCCTTCCGGCCACCAAGACGTACACCGCGTCGCTGCTGTCCCTCTACCTCTTCGTGGAGGGCCTGGGCGGCGGCGACGGGGCGGCTGCCGCGGTCCTGCCGGAGCGGGCCGAGCAGATCCTGGCCCGCAAGGACGAGATCCGGACCCTGGCCGCGCGCTACCGCTTCGCCGAGCGCATGGTCATCACCTCCCGCGGCTACGGCTACCCCACCGCCAAGGAGGCGGCCCTGAAGCTGATGGAGACCAGCTACATCCCGGCCCTCTCCTACTCCGGCGCCGATCTGCTGCACGGCCCGCTCGCCATGGTCGACAACATCTCCCCGGTGATCGCCGTGGTCACCGACGGCCGGGGCGGCGAGGCCCTCCAGCCGGTCCTGGACCGGCTGCGCGGCCGGGGGGCGGACCTGTTCGTGGTCGGTCCGCAGGCCCAGGTGGCGGCGGCGTCCGCGGGCTTCGTGCTGCCGACGGCCGGGGTCGCCGAGGAGGTCCAGCCGGTCCTGGAGATCCTGCCGCTGCAGATGCTGGCGTACGAGGTGACGATCGCCCGGGGGCAGGACCCGGACGCGCCCCGGGCGCTGGCCAAGGTCACCGAGACCCGCTGACCGCCGGCCGGTCCGCCCGCGGGCCCGGAAACACCCGCGGGCCACGGCGCCGGGACGGGACCCTCAGCCCGTCCGGCACCGCAGCCCGGAGCAAGGCCGGCGGTGTGCGGTGCCCCCGGCCGGGGAGAGGCACCGACGCGGTCAGGGCAGAGAGCGCGGTACCTCGATCCGCTCTCCTGTGCGGGGAGAGCGGAAGTCGTGTCCTGAGCATTGTGGACTAGACCATTCGCCCGTGTCCATCCATGGGAGCACGGCAAATTTCCGGGCCTCCCACCCTTGCACGTACGGCCGGGCTGTCCGGTTCGGAACCATTGCCCGTCCGCGGGTACGCTCGCACACGTGCCCTCCATGAACGACCTCGTCCGCCAGCACACGGCCCTCGGTGACACCGACCTGGAATGGCTGCACCTGCTGGTCTCGGAGTGGCAGCTGCTCTCCGACCTGTCCTTCGCCGACCTCGTGCTGTGGGTCCCCACCCGCGACGGCACCCGTTACGTCTCCGTGGCCCAGATGCGGCCCAACACCGGCCCCACCTCCTATCAGGACGACATGGTCGGCCACCTGGTCCCGCGCGGACGCCGGCCGCTGCTGGACGCGGCGCTGGACGAGGGCCGGATCGTGCGCGAGGGGGACCCCGAGTGGCGCGAGGAGGTGCCGGTACGGGTCGAGTCGATCCCGGTGCGCCGGGAGGGCCGGGTGCTCGGCGTCATCGCCCGCAACACCAACCTCCTCACCGTCCGCACCCCGTCCCGGCTGGAGCTCACCTACCTCCAGTCGGCCTCCGACCTGGCCCAGATGATCGCCGCCGGGGCCTTCCCGTTCCCCGGCCAGCAGGTCGACATGGACGCGTCGCCGCGCGTCGGCGACGGGCTGATCAGGCTCGACGCCGACGGGGTCGTCCAGTACGCCAGCCCCAACGGCCTCTCCGCGTACCACCGTCTCGGCCTCGCCTCCGATCTGGTCGGCCAGCACCTGGGCAAGATCACCGCCGAACTGGCCCCCTCCCGCGGCCCGGTGGACGAGGCCCTCGTCAAGCTCGCCAGCGGCTACGCGCCCCGGGAGTTCGAGGTCGAGGGCGAGGGCGGGGTGATCCAGCTCCGGGCGATCCCGCTCAAGCCCAAGGGCGTCCGGATCGGCTCCCTGGTCCTGCTCCGGGACGTCACCGAACTGCGCCGCCGCGAACGCGAATTGATCACCAAGGACGCCACCATCCGGGAGATCCACCACCGGGTGAAGAACAACCTCCAGACCGTTGCCGCCCTGTTGCGGCTCCAGGCCCGGCGGATGGACTCCGAGCAGGGCCGGGAGGCGCTCAACGAGGCGGTGCGGCGCGTCGGTTCGATCGCCATCGTCCATGAGACGCTGTCCCAGAATCTGGACGAGCGGGTGGAGTTCGACGAGATCGCCGACCGGGTCATCGCCATGGTCGCCGAGATCTCCCCGGGCAAGGTCACCTGCCGCCGCACGGGCCGGTTCGGCATCCTCGACGCCGAAGTGGCCACACCTCTGGCGATGGTGCTCACGGAGATCATGCAGAACGCCCTGGAGCACGCCTTCACGCTCGCCGAGTCCGGCACGGTGGAGGTGTCCGCGGTGCGCGGCGGCTCCTCGGTCGAGAAGCGGCTGCTGATCACGGTCCAGGACGACGGCTGCGGTCTGCCCGAGGGGTTCGACCCGCAGCGCGCCGGCAATCTGGGGCTGCAGATCGTCAGGACGCTGGTGGAGGGGGAGTTGGGCGGAACCTTCGGCATGGTCCCGGCCTCCGAGCGCGGCACCCGGGTCGTCCTCGACATCCCGGTCCGCGCCGAGAAGTAGCCCCCGGTCCGGACCGGGGTCGCCCGGGGAGCGGCCCCGGAAGCGTCAACACAGCAGCGAACCCGGGCCGTTGTGTGATCACACGGCCCGGGTTCGCTGTTCATGCATGCGCTTCGGGGGTACTGCGCGCTGCGACTCGGGGGGCGGGGTTGTGCGTACGCGCTGTACGCGCCGCCTGGCTGAGGCTCGTAGCGGTGGCGTCGGCTCAGGCGCTGGCGTTACGCGCCCGGTTGCGAGCGGCCCGGCGCTTCATCGCGCGGCGCTCGTCCTCGCTGAGGCCACCCCAGACGCCGGAGTCCTGGCCGGACTCGAGCGCCCACTGCAGGCACTGCTCCATGACGGGGCAGCGTCGGCAGACGGCCTTGGCTTCCTCGATCTGCAGCAGCGCAGGACCGGTGTTGCCGATGGGGAAGAACAGCTCGGGGTCTTCCTCGCGACAAACGGCGTTGTGACGCCAGTCCATGGCTGCTACCTCTCCTTGGTATTGCATACTGGTGCTTGTGAATGTGAACGCTTTCACGAATCCCCCCGCAGGCGAAGGGCCGACGCCCAGGCGAACTGGTTGTGGTCCTGTGGAGTGAGGGGTTCTGGCTTTCAGTGGAGGCCGTTGCTGCGGGCCGTCCCGATCGCCATGTAGAGATTCGCAAACCTCAGCGGCGGATACAACCCCTTCTGGAAACTTTTTTTTGATTCCTCGGTGTCGACTAGGTCACAGCCGTACTTCTATGGGGTGGAGCCCAGCCCAAACGTTCGAGTTAAAGGACTTTGGTCCCTTCCACTCACACAATCACACGCAGTGCACGGCGTACGCCTGTGAACGTCACACTCGTGCGCACTCCCAAGTGGTCGCCGTCCATCTGGAAGGGCAGCGGCACCTTTGAATGCAAGGTGAAGTTCGTGAGGTCGTGAAGTGAAACGGCGTGCTTGCCGCGAGGGCCCTTCTCGGGGCTCGAAGTGAGCAGCTGGGTGCCATAACGAGCGACCGCCGAAGTGGAGAGCCGCTTCAGTCCGAGCAGATCGAGACCAGTGTCGAAACTCGCCCTGGGGGACGCGTACATGGGGCGATTCCCCAGGTAGGTCCAGGGGGCGGTGTTGGAGATTATGGACAGCGCGAGGTCGGTGACCGGTTCTTCCCCGGCGATCTCCAGGGTGATCGCCCCGTTCCTGCGGTGGGGTTCCTCCAGGAATTGCCGGACCACCTGGCGCACGTACAGCGCATGGGTCGAACGCTTACCGCGTTCGCGTTTTTGTTCGACTCGACCGACCACGCCCGCGTCGAATCCGAGTCCGGCGCAGAAAGTGAACCAGCGTTCGGGAACGGATTCGTCCTCGCTGCCCGGAGTGCCGGCCGCCAGCCCGAGCCCGACCGTGCGTTCGGTGCGGTTGGCGAGCGCGTCCAGGATCGCGCCGGTCGCCTCCACCGCGTCGTTGGGCAGCCCCAGGGCGCGTGCGAACACATTGGTGGAACCGCCGGGGACCACCGCGAGGCTCGGCAGGCCGTCCGGGTCGGGACCGTTGTGGAGCAGGCCGTTGACGACCTCGTTGACCGTGCCGTCGCCGCCCAGGGCGACCACCAGGTCGATGTCGTCGGCCTCCGCGGCCCGCCGTCCCAGATCCCGGGCGTGGCCGCGGTACTCGGTGGTCACGGCCTCCAGCTTCATCTCGCTGGCGAGCGCGTGGATGAGCACGTCACGGGTCCGCGCACTGGTGGTGGTAGCAGCTGGATTGACCACGAGGAGTGCGCGCATGCCCGTCAGACTACCTACCGCGCGGTATTGCCCTGAAGTCCTCCCCCATGACCTTCACGCTCCGTGACTGGTCGGGCGCGGCGGGACCGGACGGACGGCCCGGCCCGTACCGATTCCGACCCCGGCTTCGCTTTCGCGGCGCCGGGATGCCAACCTGCAGGGGTGAGTACTCAGCAGAACACGTCCGACCCGTCGCCCGCGCCGCGGCTCGAACCGGCGAAGCCGAGCAGGATCACCCTCGTGGCCGCACTCACCGCCCTGGAAGGGGCGGCGCTCGCCATCGGCGGGATCTACATGCTGGTCATGGGGCTGCTCGGCCGGCCCGAGAGCCCGCAGCAGGCGGAGATGGGCGGTCTGACGCTGGTCGCGCTCGCCCTCATCCCGTTGTTCGCCGCCCGCGGTCTGCTGCTGCGGCGCAGCTGGAGCCGGGGCCCCGCGCTCATCACGCAGATCATCGCGCTTCCGGTGGCCTGGACGTTGCTGAGGTCGCAGGGCGTGCTGATCCCGGCCGGGATCGTGCTCGCCGCGGTGACGCTGACGGCGCTCTACCAGCTGGTCAGGCCGACGACGATCGAGGCGCTGGGCATCCGCCGGCCGGGCACCACGCCGGAGGCCTGACCCCGCCGGAGCCGTCACGCGCCCCGCCGCCCGCCCCCCCCACGAGGGCGGACCGGGCGGCGGGGCGCGTGACGTGACGGGCACGCGGCGCCGCACCCGCCTCCTCGGCGTCGGCGTCACCACTGCCCGTCGGCCGCTACTCCTCCACGAGCAGCCGCTCGCGCAGTTGCGCCAGCGTGCGGGCCAGCAGGCGCGAGACGTGCATCTGGGAGATGCCGACCTCCTGCGCGATCTGCGACTGGGTCATGTTGCCGAAGAACCGAAGCAGCAGAATCCGCTTCTCGCGCGGCGGCAGATCCTCCAGCAGCGGCTTGAGCGACTCCCGGTACTCGACGCCCTCCAGCGCCTCGTCCTCGGAACCCAGCGTGTCCGCGACCGCCGGGGACTCGTCGTCCGTGTCCGGCACGTCCAGCGAGAGCGTGCTGTACGCGTTGGCCGATTCCAGGCCCTCCAGGACCTCTTCCTCGGAGATGCCCAGCCGCTCCGCCAGCTCATGGACCGTGGGCGAGCGCCCGTGCTGCTGGGAGAGCTCGGCGGTGGCCGTGGTCAGCGAGAGCCGCAGCTCCTGGAGCCGGCGCGGCACCCGGACCGCCCAGCCCTTGTCCCGGAAGTGGCGCTTGATCTCGCCCACGACCGTGGGGGTCGCGTACGTCGAGAACTCGACCCCGCGGTCCGGATCGAACCGGTCCACCGACTTGATCAGGCCGATCGTGGCGACCTGGGTGAGGTCGTCCAGCGGCTCGCCGCGATTGCGGAACCGGCGGGCCAGGTGCTCCACGAGCGGCAGGTGCATCCGCACCAGCTGGTTGCGCAGCTCGGCCTTCTCGGGCGACCCGTCGGGAAGCGAGCGCAGTTCGACGAACAGCGCCCGCGCCCCGCTGCGGTCGTGTGGATCGTGATGCACGTGCTCGCTCATCTGGCCCGTCCGCTCCGTCTGCGACTGCTCCATCGCGACCGTACGGCCCGCAGGCCCGTCCGCCCCGTCCACTGGATGGGGCAGGGCCTGCTGCTCCGGGATGCCTGTTGCCCGTACCACCCCTGATCGCATCGTCTCGTCCCGCACAGGACCTTCCCCGTTCCTCTTGCTCACGCCGGCCCGGGTCCCGCGCCGCGCTGTTTGTAGAGGCTGATGCTGACCGTCCGGTCGTCGGCGACCGAGGAGTCGACCTTTCCGGCCAGTGCGGACAGCACCGTCCAGGCGAAGGTGTCGCGCTCCGGCGCCCTGCCGTCCGTCGTCGGGGCCGACACCGTCACCTCGAGAGAATCCTCGACGAGCCGGAAGACGCAGCTGAGGACGGAGCCCGGCACGGCCTGCTGAAGCAGGATCGCGCAGGCCTCGTCGACCGCGATGCGAAGATCCTCGATCTCGTCGAGGGTGAAATCCAAGCGTGCTGCCAGCCCGGCCGTGGCCGTGCGCAGCACCGACAGGTAGGCACCCGCAGCGGGCAGCCGGACCTCTACGAAGTCCTGATTCCCGGGCTCGCCTGCGATCTGGGACACCCTCACCTCCAAGGTGGCACAAACTCTTTCGAGGATCCGGGAAGGGCACCCCGGAGCCATGCGGTACGTCTTCGGTTGTGGTCCGGCGACGCTATCGCGACCCATGATGCCGTGTCGCCGGATCCCCAGCCCACGACTGTCACTCATGGTAAACCCATGGGTACGCACAGTGGCTAGGGGGTTGCGACGGTCAATTACGAACGACCGGCGCCGGTTTGACGTACCCAGACGTCAGACGATCGAACCGTCCTCGAAGCACCAGCGCCAGCTCTCGCCCGGTTCGAAGCTCCGCATCACCGGGTGACCGGTCTCCTCGAAGTGTGCCGTCGCGTGCCGCAGGGGCGAGGAATCGCAGCAGCCGACATGGCCGCAGACCAGGCAGAGCCGCAGCTGCACCGGGTGCGTGCCCGCCGCGAGGCACCCGGGGCAGGTCCCGCTGAGCGGGGTCGGTTCGGGGTGGGGCAGTGCGGACACGTGGGAGCAGGCACTCATGATGGTCAGGTTACGACGCTCGCGTGGACCGTGAATCACGACGGACACCCGGGCCGCGGACGCGGATGCGAGGACCGTGGAATGGACGTATTGCCGCTGGTGGGGCTGGTCGCGGTCAGCGCCGCGGTCGCGGGCGCGGCCCGCCGCACCCCCGTACCGGCCCCGCTGCTGCTCGTCGCCGCGGGGCTGATCGCCTCGTACCTGCCCGGGGTTCCCGTGTACACCCTGGACGCGCACGTCGTGCTTCCGCTGCTGCTGCCCCCGCTGCTCTACACGGCGGCGTTCGACAGCTCCTACCTCGATCTGCGGGCCAATCTGCGGCCGGTCGCGCTGCTGTCCGTCGGCTACGTCCTGTTCGCGACCGTCGCGGTCGGCTGGCTGGCGTACCGCCTCGTGCCCGGTCTGCCGCTCACCGCCGCCCTGGTGCTCGGCGCGGTCGTCGCCCCGCCGGACGCGGTCACGGCCGCGGCGATCGCCCGCCGGGTCGGACTGCCCGGCCGGATCACGACGGTCCTGCAGGGCGAGTCCCTGGTGAACGACGCCACGGCGATCACCGCGTACCGGGTGGCGCTCGCCGCCGCCGTGGGCGAGGGCATGAGCTGGGGCGCGGGCATCGGCGAGTTCCTCCTTGCCGCGGTCGGCGGAGTCGTGGTCGGCCTGGCCCTGATGGTGCCGCTGCACTGGCTCAGGATGCGTCTCAAGGAAGCGCTGCTCCAGAACACGCTGTCGCTGCTGATCCCGTTCGTGGCGTACGCGGTGGCCGAACGCGTGCACGCCTCCGGAGTGCTCGCCGTGGTCGTCGTGGCGCTCCACCTGGGGCACCGGACCTGGCAGGTGGACTTCGCGACCCGGCTCCAGGAGGAGGCCGTCCGGAAGATGGTCGCGTTCGTCCTGGAGTCCGTGGTCTTCGCGCTGATCGGGCTCCAGCTCCCCTTCGTACTGAAGGGGCTCGGTACGTACGACGCGGGCGACGCCGCCCGGTACGCGGCGCTCGTCCTCCTCGCTGTCGTCGTGGTCCGCTTCCTCTGGGTCTACCCGGCGACGTACACGCCCCGATGGCTGTCGAGGCGGATCAGGGAACGCGAACCCGAAACCGACTGGAGGACGCCGCTGATCGTCGGCTGGGCCGGGATGCGGGGCGTGGTCTCCCTGGCCATCGCCTTCTCCATCCCGCACGTCACCGCCGACGGTAGCCCCTTCCCGGCCCGCGACCTGGTGCTGTTCCTGACGTTCACCACCGTCATCGGCACACTGGTCGTCCAGGGGCTCACCCTGCCGCTCCTGGTCCGTTCCCTCAGGCTCCCCGGACGCGACGCGCTGGCCGAGACGCTGGCCGAGGCGCAGGCCCAGAGCGAGGCGTCCACGGCCGCCGAGGCCCGGCTGGAGGGCCTCCTCGCCGACCGGCACAACCGCCTGCCGGGCCCCCTGGCCGACCGGCTGCGCGCCGTCCTGGAGCGCCGCCGCAACGCGGTGTGGGAACGGCTCGGCGCGGCCGACCCGGTCACCGGCGAGTCGGCGGACGACACGTACCGCCGCCTGGCGAGGGAGATGATCGACGCCGAGCGCGAGGTCTTCGTACGACTGCGGGACGAGCGGCGGATCGACGACGAGATGCTGCGGACCCTGCTCAGACGGCTCGACCTGGAGGAAGCGGCGGCCTACCGGGAGACGGACACCCCTTAGGGCGGATCTTTTTTCGGGGGCTTCTACGGCCGGCCCGTGACGACCGCCGCGAGCGTGGTTCCCGCGGGGAACGCGCCTTCCGCGGTCAGCTCGGTGAGCGCGTACAGCAGCTTGGCGACGTAGAGCCGTTCGACGGGCATCCCGTGCCGCTGCTCGAAGTCGTCCGCGAAGGCGTGCAGCGGCGGGGGCGTACGGGCGTAGCCGCCGAAGTGGAAGCGCTCGTCCAGGGACCACGATCCGGCCGGACCGCCGAACGCCTCCTCCTGGAGCCCGCGCACCGCGTCCCCGAGGAAGCCGCCCCGCAGCACCGGAACCCCGAGCGCGCGCTGCCCCGGGGCGAGACCGGCGGCGAGACCGGCGAGGGTACCCCCGGTCCCACAGGCCACCGCGACCACGTCGGCCAGGCCGTGCAGCTCGCGCCCCAGCTTCGTACAGCCCTGTGCGGCCAGGGAGTTGCTCCCGCCCTCCGGGACGACACAGCAGTCCCCGAAGGCGCTCAGCAGTCCCGCCAGGGCCTCGGGATCGGCCTTCGCGCGGTACGTCGTACGGTCCACGAAGTGCAGGGCCATCCCGTCGGCCGCGCAGCGGGCGAGCGAGGGGTTCAGCGGACGGTCCGCCAGCTCCTCGCCCCGCACGACCCCGATGGTGGGGAACCCGAGCAGCCGTCCGGCGGCGGCGGTGGCCCGCAGGTGGTTGGAGTACGCCCCGCCGAAGGTCAGCACGGTGCGCCCGGCGGCGGCCCGCAGATTGGGGGCGAGCTTGCGCCACTTGTTGCCCGGCAGATCGGGATGGATCAGGTCGTCCCGTTTGAGCAGCAACCGGACGCCGCGCCGCTCGAACCGCTCGTCGCGGACCTCCTGCAACGGGGAGGGCAGCCGGGGCCGGAGCGCGAGGTCGGGGTCTACGGGCTGGCTCACCCCACCATTGTCGCCGTGCGCCCGGGGGCGGTCCGGTGCGGGTGCGGCCGGCCGCGGCGTGATCGCCGTGGCCGGCCGCACCCGCGGGCAGGGGCCGGAATCAGCCCTGCGCCAGCCACATGTCCGGGCCGAACACCTCGTAGTGGATGTCGGCCGCCGGAACTCCCTTGGCCAGCAGCTGCGTACGCACGGCGCGCATGAAGGGCAGCGGGCCGCAGAGGTACGCGTGGGTGCCGGGGGCGACGGGGAGTCCGCTCAGGTCGACCAGGCCGGTGCGGTCGGCGGGGTGGCCGGGCTCGGGGTCCTCGTACCAGAAGTGGGCGGTGGCCTCGGGGAGCTTGTCGGTGAGCATCGCGTGATCGGTGCGCATCGCGTGGGTGGCGGGGGAGCGGTCGCCGTGCACGACGGTGACGGGGGCGCGGTGGTCGGTCGCCGCGAGGTGCTCCAGCATCGAGAGCATCGGGGTGCAGCCGATGCCCGCGGAGGCGAGCAGCAGCGGGGCGTCGGCGGAGTCCAGCGCGAGGTCGCCGTACGGGGCGGAGACGCGCAGCAGGTCACCGGCCCCGACCTCGGCGTGCAGGTGGTTGGAGACCTCGCCGTCGGGCGCGCCCTCGCCGTGCACCCGCTTGACGGTGATCGAGCGGAGCCGCGACCCGGGGGCGGAGGAGAGGCTGTACTGGCGTATCTGGTGGGCCCCGTCGGGGAGTTCCACCTGTACGGAGACGTACTGGCCGGGGCGGAAGGCGGGGGCGGGCGCCCCGTCGGCCGGGCGCAGCTGGAAGGTGGCGACGTCCGCGGTCTCCTCGATCCGGGCGACCACCTCCCACTCGCGCCACACGTCACCGGCGACGACGCCCTGCTGGGCGTACAGCCGCTCCTCGATCGAGATCAGGGCACCGGCCATCAGCCAGTAGACCTCGTCCCACGCGGCGGCGACCTCCGGGGTGACCGCGTCGCCGAGCACCTCGGCGATGGCGGCGAACAGGTGGGTGTGCACGATCTCGTACTGCGCGGCGGTGACGCCCAGCGAGGCGTGCTTGTGGGCGATCCGGTGGAGCATCACGTCGGGGCGGGTGTCCGGGTGCTCGACCAGCTGGGTCGCGAAGGCGGCTATGGAGCCCGCCAGGGCCTGGCGCTGGGCGCCGGACGCCTGGTTGCCGCGGTTGAAGAGGTCGCGCAGCAGCTCGGGGTGGGCCTCGAACAGCTTGCGGTAGAAGAGATCGGCGATGTCTCCGATGGCCGCGCCCACGGCGGGAAGGGTGGCACGGACGGTGGCGGTCGACGTCTCGGAGAGCATCTGTTCCTCCTGGATCCTTGAATTGGTATCTGAGATGCGTATTTTTTTGCAGTGGAAAACCGGGCGGGGGTGCCCGGTTCGTGGCGCGGGGTGCGTGTGGGGGGTGCCGGTCAGCCGGAGGGGCGGCTGCTGCTGATGCCGATCAGCAGTGGTCCGGTGGGGGAGGCGACGAGTCCATCGATGGTGAGCGGGTCGAGCGAGGCGTAGAAGGCGTCCTCCGCCTCGCGCAGGGCCACGCGCAGCCGGCAGGCCGAGCGCAGCGGGCAGGGGGTGGTGCCCTCGCAGTCGACGACGTCTCCGGGGCCCTCCAGCTCGCGGACGAGTCCGCCGATGGAGGCGGAGCGGCCCGCCGAGGTGAGGCTGAGCCCGCCGCCGCGTCCTCGTCGCGCCTCGATGAGGCCGAGGTGCTGGAGTCGGGCGACGACCTTCGCGGCGTGGGTGTACGGCACCTGCATGGTGGCCGCCACCTCCCGGGTGGTCGGCGGTTCCTCGTTCTCCGCGACGGCGAGGCGCATCAGCACGCGCAACGCCACGTCGGTGAATTTCGTCAGCCGCATGGCCATCACGGTAGATAAGTTGCATCGGAGATGCAACTTAAGGCGTCGTGCGGGCGTAACCGGCCGTCGTGCCCAGCCCTTAGGCAGATTAGTCACACTCTTTTGTGTAATGGCGCAGTGGCTCTCCGTGCTGAAAGGCTTCTTCGCGCAGGTCAGCCGAAGAATCGAGAGGACGTCAGATGTCCGTTGGTGAAGAGGTTCAGAACGTGTCGACGCCACCGCAGCAGAGTCTGGGGACGGCGGCGGCGCGGAACCTCGCGACGACCACCAAGTCCGCCCCGCAGATGCAGGAGATCACCTCGCGGTGGCTGCTGAAGATGTTGCCGTGGGTGCAGGTGCAGGGTGGCACCTACCGGGTGAACCGCAGGCTGAGCTACTCGGTCGGGGACGGCAGGGTGACCTTCGTGCAGACCGGTGACCGGGTGGCGGTCATCCCCGCCGAGCTCGGGGAGCTGCCCGCCCTGCGGGACTTCGGTGACGAGGAGGTGCTGGGCGAGCTGGCCCGGCGTTGTGAGCAGCGGGAGATCGCCGCGGGGCAGGTGCTGGCCTCGGCCGGGGACGCGGCGGACGTCGTCTACCTGTTGGCGCACGGCAAGGTCGAGAAGGTCGGCACCGGCCCCTACGGGGACGAAGCGGTGCTCGGGGTCCACGCCGACGGGGCCTACTTCGGAGACCAGGCCCTCGTCGACGGCGACGCCGTCTGGGAGTACACGGCCCGCGCCGTCACCGCCTGCACGGTGCTGGCGCTGAGCCGGGCGGACGTGCTGAACCTCGCGGAGCGCGCGGACTCGCTCCGCACCCACCTCGCCAATCTCCTCGCCATCCCGCAGCAGCGCACCAACAAGTACGGCGAGGCGGAGATCGACCTCTCCGCCGGGCACGTCGGCGAAGCCGTCGTCCCGCACACCTACGTCGACTACGAGGCCTCGCCGCGCGAGTACGAACTGAGCGTCGCCCAGACCGTGCTGAAGGTCCACAGCCGGGTCGCCGACCTCTACAACCAGCCGATGAACCAGACCGAGCAGCAGTTGCGGCTCACGGTCGAGGCGCTGCGCGAGCGCCAGGAGCACGAGCTGATCAACAACCGCGAGTTCGGGCTGCTCAACAACTGCGACTACGGCCAGCGCCTCCAGCCGCACGACGGGGCGCCCAGTCCCGACGACATGGACGAACTGCTCTCGCGCCGCCGCGGCTCGAAGCTCTTCCTCGCCCACCCGCGGGCCATCGCCGCCTTCGGCCGCGAGTGCAACAAGCGCGGTCTGGTGCCGGAGAGCGTCGAGGTCGGCGGGCACCACGTGCCGGCCTGGCGGGGCGTGCCGATCTTCCCGTGCAACAAGATCCCGGTCAGCGACGCCCGGACCACGTCGATCATCTGCATGAGGACGGGCGAGGCCGAGCAGGGGGTCATCGGGCTCCAGCAGACCGGCATCCCCGACGAGATCGAGCCCAGCCTCTCGGTCCGCTTCATGGGCATCGACGAGCAGGCGATCATCTCGTACCTGGTGACGGCCTACTACTCCGCGGCCGTTCTCGTGCCGGACGCCCTGGGCGTACTGGAAAACGTCGAGGTCGGCCGCTGGCGATGACCCATCGGGGGCCCGGACGGACGGTGTCCGGGCCCCCGTCAACCTCCGCCACCGGGCAGCCGTGCCCGGGGCGGCCCCGGGAGGACGGCCAGTGAAGACCCACCACGTACCCCAACCACCCGCACCCCGCGCCCCGGGCGACGACGGCCCGGCCGCCGCCGCGGCGCAGGGCCAGGAGGCGCAGACGCTCCTGGAGGAGAGCCGGGCCCTCGTCGACCCCCGGCTGCGCGCCGCCGTCGACTCCCTGCCCGGATCGATCCGCCGCGTCGCGGCGTACCACTTCGGCTGGGAGGAGGCGGACGGCTCCCCGTCCTCGGGACGGGCGGGAAAGGCGATCAGACCCGCGCTGGTCCTCGCCGCCGCACGAGCCCTGGGCGGCGACCCGCAACGCGCGGTACGGGCCGCCGTCGCCGTGGAGTTGGTCCACAACTTCACCCTGCTGCACGACGACGTCATCGACGAGGACCGGACCCGCCGGCACCGGCCCACGGCCTGGGCGGTGTTCGGCATCCCCGCAGCGGTGATCGCCGGTGACGCCATGCTCGCCCTCGCCCAGCGGCTGCTCGCCGAGGACACGGACCCGGCGGCGGCACGGGCCTCGGCACGGCTCTCCACCTGCGTCATCGAACTGTGCGCGGGCCAGCAGGCCGACTGCGCCTTCGAGGACCGGGGGCCCGACGAGGTCACGCTGGACGAGTGCCTGACCATGGCCACCGCCAAGACGGGCGCCCTGCTCGGCTGCGCCTGCGCGCTGGGGGCGCTCTACGCGGACGCGGGGGAGCGGCCGGTCGGCGCGATGGACGGATTCGGCCGCGAATCGGGACTCGCCTTCCAGCTCATCGACGACCTGATCGGAATCTGGGGGGACCCGGCACGGACCGGGAAGCCGGTGGGGGCGGATCTCGTCGCCCACAAGAAGTCCCTGCCCGTCGTCGCGGCCCTGACCTCCGGCACCCCCGCGGCGGCCGAACTCGCCGCGCTCTACCGGGGTTCCATGAACACACCCGACGAGGTGAGCCGCGCCGCCGACGCCGTCGACCGGGCCGGCGGCCGGGACTGGGCCCAGATCTACGCGGCGGACCGGATGGCACGCGCCGTCCACCATCTGTCCCGGGCGGTGCCCGACCTCGCCCGTGCGGGCGATCTGCTGACCCTGGCGGAGTTCGTCACCCGTCGGACGCACTGAGCACGGAGGAGAGGAGGGAGGGGAGAGAGCCGAAGAGGGAGAGAGAGCGGAGGAGGAGCCGAGGTCACAGGGGCCGCGAGACGAAGAGGAGGGCGACAGGCCGACTGTCATGGGCACGGACTACAGTCCCTGCCCATGACAGATGAGTCATGGGCAGGGTGGTACCGGGACCGGCAGGGTTCCGACGCCGTCGTCCTCACCACCGATGGACAGCAACTACACCTCCGCACAAGGGGGATCGACTTCGAGGGCACGAGTTTCGACGGCCTCGCCCCGGTCGTCGGAGCACCACCGGCCGACGACCGGTTCGCCCTGGTGGACGGCGCGTTGAGCGACTGCGTCCTGGAGTGGGACCTGCCGCTCCCGGTGATCTGGGACGGAGCCGTCCATCAGGCCACGCTCAGCTGCCTGCTGTCGCTGCGCCGCCCCGATTCGCATCTCAGCCTCGAATTGCAGTTCGGCGGTGCGGCCTATGCATCCCATCGTGCCGAGAGCGATTTCGCCTCCGCCCTCGCCACGATCCAGCGCGCCCTGCCACCCGGGGTGCGTCTTCAGACCTGCATAGCCTGCGCCTTCTCGGACTACTTCCCGGCCCCGGAGCCGGCCCCGGGCTCGGGGCGTGGACTGTCCGGGGGCCTTGCCTGTTTCCGGGGTGCCAAGGACGCCTATCGCGGGGCGGCCGGTGAGGGCGATGTCCTGGACCTGTGGGACCGGCGGACCGGGTTCGTCCAGGAGATCTGGAGCTGCCGCGAGTACGAGCCCCGCCCGGACGGCGGCGCCGGTACCGGGCATCGGGGCGCGTTCCCGCTGGAACACGCCTGACGTCCTCCGGGTTCCGGCCTCCGGTCCTCCACCCCTCTCCGTCTCCGCTCCTCGTCCCCGTCCCCGTCCCCGTCTCCGTTTTCCTCTGCTTCTCGTCCCCCCGTCCCTCGTCCCCCGTGCGTTTCCGCTCGCTGACGCTGCCCCGTACCGGAACAGTTCCGGTACGGGGCAGCTCTGTTGCCCGGGGGCGGTGATCGGGATTGTTACTCCGTACTTGTTCTACTAACATGCGAACAAGGGAGGTTTTAATGAACCGTAAGAGCCTGGGCGGGGCCACTCTTGTCGCTCTGCCGTTCCTGCTCGCACTCGCTGTCGACCTGGGTCTGTTCCTCGTGTTCCGTGACCGACTGCCCGACCGGCCGGCCAGCCATTTCACGGCCGGCGGCCAGGTGGACGGACATGTGGGGCTGATCTGGTACGCGGTGTTCTGCGCGTTGGTGTTCGTCGTGACCGGCGTCTTGTGGTCCGTCATGGTGATGCGGGGAAAGTTCTACGGGCGGGCCCACCGCCTGCTCGTTGCCGGTGGCTACGCCCTCGCCGGTTTCCTCGGCTGGACGATGGGCGCCACGCTGTTCGCGAACGTGGACGCCGTCGAGGGTGCGCGGGGGGAGGCGCAGGGCGTCTCGTTCCCGATGTGGCAGCTCGCCGTCGCCCTGGGCGTCGCTGTGCTCGCGGGCGGGATCGGTGCGGGGCTGGCCGCGCTCCGTCCCGTACCGGAACCCCGGGCCGGGAGCGAACCGGCCGGCGACGGCGCGCGGATCGCGCTCGCGGACGGCGAGGTCGCCGGCTGGGCGCGCAGCGCCGGGAGCCGGTGGCCGCTGCTGATGGTGCTCCTGCTTGTCGCCGTGGGCGTGGTGGGGCTGTTCGTGTCGGGCTGGGCCGCCGGGCTTCCGCCGCTGCTCATCGGCGTGCTGATGGCCGGGTTCGTGCGGCCGCACGTGGTGGTGGACCGGCGTGGCATCACCGTCTCCGGAACGCTGCGCTGGCCGCGGGTCAGGGTGCCGCTCGACCGGATCGAGGCGGCGAGCAGCCGGCACATCAACCCCCTCGCGGAATACGGCGGTTGGGGATACCGCATCCGGCCGGGGGGAACCGGTGTGGTGCTCCGCTCCGGCGAGGGGATCGTGGCGACGCTGGTGGACGGCCGGAAGTTCGCGGTGACCGTCGACGACTCGGCCACCGGGGCCGCGCTCCTCAACACCCTGATCGACCAGCGTCGGGCGGAGCACTGAGCATGCTGTTCCGTGTCGATCCCACGTCCACCGTGCCGCTCGGCGACCAGATCGCGGCGTCCGTGCGCCGCTCGGTTGCCGAGGGGGCGGTGGTGCCGGGCGAGAGGCTGCCCGCGGCCCGGGTGCTCGCGGAGTCACTCGGCGTCAACGTCCACACCGTGCTGCGCGGCTATCAGCGGCTTCGCGAGGAGGGGCTGATCGAACTGCGCCGGGGGCGCGGCGCGGTCGTCACCGGCGGCGTCTCGCCTCATCGCGCCAGATTGCTGCAGAGGGTGCGCGAAGTGGCTGCGGACGCACGCGAGTTGGGGATGACGGAGGACGAACTGCTGGATCTGGTGCGGGCGGCGCTGAACGCCCCGTGAGCCTGCGGCGCCCCGGTCGGCGGGCCCCGGCCCTCGCGGCCCGCAGCTCCTGCGGCCCCTGGCGTCCTCCCGGCCCCGGAAGCCCGGCCCCGGAACCCCCGAGGGGCCACCCCGTCCTACGAGGTGGCCCCGGGTCCCGCGCGGCGGGCCGTGAGACGGCCCGGGGGAGGTGCGGGGGAGGTGCGGGGAACGGATCAGGAGGAGCTGCGCGCCAGTGCGGCCGCGAAGCCGTACTGCCACAGGTAGTTGACCTGGCTGCGCTCGTTCGCGTTGGGGTACGGGTTGGTGCAGGACGTGCCGGGGCCGCCGCCCGACATCAGCTCGCTGCACGGGCCGGAGTAGTGGTCCGGCAGGCCGAGCACGTGCCCGGTCTCGTGCGCGGTGACCCGGGTCGAGTTGTACTGCTGGTTCTGCGCGTAGTCCAGGAAGATGTACCCGTTGCCGTGCCCGTCGGTGCTCGCGTACGAGCCCCGGGAGTCGTTGCCCTCGTAGTAGGTGAAGTCGGCGTTCGAGCCTTCCTGCAGCCGGACGTTGGAGACGGAGCTGTTCCAGATCTGCGCGCTGCTGGCTATCTGGCTGCGGAAGCTCGGCGCGTTGGCGGCGCTGTAGACGACGGTGACCGCCTGGGTGCCGGGGTTCGCCGCCCGCTTCTTCGCCACGGACTTGGCGACCGCCTCGAAGAACGCCTTGTTCGCGGCGGCGTTCTCGTGCGACTCGGAGTAGGCGGTGTAGCCGGCCCGAGCCTCCGAAGCGGCGACGGCGGGTGCCGCGTCGGAGGCCGGGGAGGCGGCGATGGCGGGGGCCGTGCCCAGTGCGGCGGCGAGGCCGAAGCCGAGGCCGACCACGGCCGACATGACGGTCCTGGGGTGTCTCATGGGGGGTCTCCTACCGATTACCGGTCCGATGAGCCCGTCCGGTGAACCTGTCCGATGACCGGACGGGGACGGGGTGAGGTACGGAGAGAGTGTCGGGGAGCGAAGGCCGCGGCGGATGATGTCAACCGGCGATAGCGCCGCACTATCACCGTCCCCGGTACCTTCACCGAAGACTGCGTCAACTCCAGGTGAATTAACGGGTTTTGGTGGGATTGGGGAGTCTGGTGCGACCGCTGCCCGCCGCCCTACGCTCGATGACATGGAGCTTGAGGTGAGACACCTCAGGGCGCTGTGCGCCATAGCCGACACGGGCAGTCTGCACCGAGCCGCCCGCAGTCTGGGCGTGAGTCAGCCCTCCCTGACCACCCAGCTGCGACGGATCGAGAACACCCTGGGCGCCGAGCTGTTCTCCCGCGAACGGACCGGCTGCCGACCGACGTTGCTCGGCCGCGCCGTCCTCAGCCGGGCCCGCCCCCTGGTCGACGGAATGACCGCTCTGGTCAGCGACGCGAAGGCGGAGGCCGCCGCGGTGCGTGCCTCCGGTCCGCGGCTGCGCATCGGCTGCACCGCGAGCCGGGTCATCGGCGGCTGGCTGCGCAGGCTGCGGCTCCGGCTGCCCGACACGGACATCTCGCTGCGGGTCGACGTATCGGCCCGCGCACTGCTCCGCGACGTCGGGACGGGCGGGCTGGACGTCGTCTTCGTGCACGAGGTCGAGGGCTGCCCGCTGGCCGTCCCGGAAGGACTGGAACAGCGCGTTCTCCTGGAGCGCGAACCGCAGTTCATCTCCATGGCCAGGGACCATCCGGCCGCCGCCCGGTCCGTGGTCGACCTGGAGGACCTGGCCGCCGACCGGTGGATGGTCGACCCCACGGTGGACGGCGAATGGGACGGGTTGCGCCGGGTGTTCGACGAGGCCGGCCTCGCGCCGACCGTCCTGCACGGCGACTACCTCACCGCCGCCTCCCTCATCGTGCTCGGCGAGGCGGTCGCCCCCTGCCAGCCCACCTCCGGGCCGCGCGACGACATGGCGATCCGCCCGCTGCGCGACGACCCCCTCGCGGTACGGCTGCTGCTGGTGTCCCGGCCGGGCACCGACACGACGGCTGCGTACGCGGAACTGGAGGCGGCCTACCGGGAGGCGGCCCAGCGGGCGGCCGGCTACCACCAGTGGCTGCTGCGCAACCACAGCCCGCTCGTCTGCGCCCCCTGACCGGCGACCTTCGCGGACGGTCGGGGTTCCGCGCGGGCAGTCGGCGTTCCCCACGGGCGGTCGGTACGGAACGGGCGGCCGACGCGGAACGAGTGGCCGGCCCGGAACGAGCAGTCGGTGCAGAAAGGGCAGCCGACAGGGGGAACGGGTGCTCGATTCCGCTGAGAGCGAGGACCTGTTCCGGTCCGGATGCCCGGCAGGCAGAGTCGGCCCCATGAGACTTCTGATGCTGGGTGGTACGGAATTCGTCGGACGCGCCGTCACGGAGGAGGCCCTTGCGCGCGGCTGGGAGGTCACCGTGTTCCACCGGGGCCGGCACGCGCCCCCGCCGGGGGTGACGGAACTCCTCGGCGACCGCACCGCCGAGGACGGCCTCGCGGCGCTGGCCGCGCCCGGTGGCCGTGCCGGGGGCGGCACCGGCAGCGGGGCCGGTGACGCGTACGACTGGGACCTGGTGGTCGACACCTGGACCGGGGCGCCCTCCGCCGTACGGGACGCGGCCCGGCTGCTGGCCGACCGGGTCGGCCGGTACGTGTACGTCTCCAGTCGTTCCGTGTACGACTGTCCGGCTCCGGCCGGGCTGCCGGAGGACGGCCCGGTGGTGGCCGGGGCCTCGCTGGACGAGGACGGGGACGTTCCGTACGCCCTCGCCAAGCGGGGCGGTGAACTGGCCGCGCTCGACGCCTTCGGGGACCGGGCCCTGCTCGCCCGCGCGGGCCTGATCCTGGGGCCCGGGGAGAACGTCGGTCGACTGCCCTGGTGGTTGACGCGGATCGCCCGGGGCGGACCGGTACTCGCCCCGGGAACCCCGGACCTGAAGCTCCAGTACATCGACGCCCGTGACCTCGCGAACTGGCTGCTGGACGCGGGCAGCAGTGGGCTGAGCGGGCCGTACAACCTGGTCAGCCGTCCGGGCCACGCCACCATGGGGCAACTGCTGGACGCCTGCGTACGCGCCACCGGCTCCGGTGCGACGCTCCGTTGGACCCCCGCGGAGACGATTCTCGCGGCGGGCGTGGAGCCGTGGAGCGACCTGCCGGTCTGGCTGCCGCCGGGCGAGCTGTACGACACGATGCACCAGGGCGACGTGAGCAAGGCGTACGCGTCCGGCCTGCGTTGCCGACCGGTCGAGGAGACGGTCGTCGACACCTGGAAGTGGCTGGAGGGGCTGGGCGGACAGGCTCCGCAGCGGTCGGACCGGCCGACGGTCGGCCTGGACCCGCGGGTGGAGGCCGAATTGCTGGCGAAGACGGCCTGACGCGGACTCGCGCCGCAGCGGCCGGACGCGCCGACGTACACGCCTGCCGGATCGGGTTCGACGCACCGGTGCACAGCCCGTATATCCGGGTGTATCGACTTCGATCCGGCGTGGAATTCCATATCCTTTGGTATGTAAAGCCGCATATTGCCCTGTATGGCAACAGATATTCGCAGGCGTGGCAAAAGCATCCGGGCGGTAGTGGCCACTGCGGCGGCTGCGGCACTGGTGGGCACGTCGGCGGCCACCGCTCTGGCCGACCCGCTGCCCGGCGGGCTCGGCCCCTGTGCGGGGAACGACTGCCCGACCACCTGGCTCGACCCGAACAACGGGCCCGTCACCCACCACGACAGCAACATCAACATCTTCGTCGGCGGCGACTTCCTGGTCCGGCAGGCCGCCGCGGAGGCCGAGGGAAAGATCGTCACCCTCGGCCGGTTCGACATGAACAAGCGCGAAGGGGCCTCGCAGATCTACAACGTCGGCGTGGTCGGAGTGGGCTCCCGGGTGCCGCCCCCCGACGGCTCCGACCACCTGACGGTGGGCGGGCCGCTGACCGTCGCGGACGGGCAGCGACTGCTCGCCGAGGAGGGGGCGCGCCACGGGGTGGTCAAGTACGCCCGGACCGCCGGCGGAACGGTGATCCCGGCGCCGCTCGGGGACCCCGCCGCCACGGCCCCGTACACGGCGCTGCGCGACCGGTTGACCGCGGCGAGCCGCTGCTACGCGTACGACGACAACCGGGACCACCGCCGCCCCACCACGGGCACCACGGTGAACGCCGGTTTCGAGACGGTCTTCACCGGCGACGGTGCCTCCGCCCTCCAGGTGTTCGCCGTGGACGCCGATGTGGCGGCGGCCGGGGGCGGTCAGCAGGGCATCACGTTCGCCGCGGTCCCGGAGGGCGCGACGGTGCTCGTCAACGTCTACGGGAACAGCCGCAACATCAACACGTACATGGGTTCGCTGCCCCAGGCCGGGCTGCGCGAACGCCTGTTGTGGAACTTCCCCGACGCCACCGGGGTCGGGCTGCACGGCTCGACCCAGTTCCAGGGCAGTGTGCTGATCGGGCGGCAGTCGAGCACGGCCACCTTGGACATGAGCGGCACCAACGGCCGCTTCTGCACCGCCGGTTCGCTGATCCACACGTCGGGGCATTCGGGCGGCCAGGAGCTGCACGCCTACCCCTTCGAGGGGGACCTGCCGAGCTGCGACGAGGAACCCACGCCCACACCCACGCCCACACCCACGCCCACGCCCACACCGACGGACACGCCAACCCCCACGGACACACCGACGCCGACCGATGCTCCAACCCCCACGGATACCCCGACGCCGACCCCCACGGACACGCCGACCCCCACCGACACGCCGATGCCCACGAACACGCCGGCGCCGACGGACACTCCCACCCACACCCCCGGGCCGTGGCCTTCGGAGACGACGCCGGAGCCGAATCCCACCCCGACCCACACCTGGCCGCACAAGCCCCACCCCGGGGGAGAGCTTCCCCACACGGGCTCCCGCGGCGGTGAATGGATCATCGGCGGCATCGCCGCGGCGCTGGTCGCGGCCGGCTCGGCGGCCGCGCTGATGGCCGGAAGGGCGCGCCGACGCGGCTAAGGGGTGTCCCGCAATACCTGGCGGGCGCACGACGACAGCTACTTCCCCGAGCTCTCGGCTGCGCTCGAGCAGGGGAGACCCCATCCTCGCCGCGTTGTCGGAGCGCCCGAATACAATCCAGTATGCGGGCGCCCCTCCGCCTTGCGATGCACCGCATCTGACGCCGCGCGCTGATCCACCAGGCATTACGGGACACCCCTTAACTTTGGCCCATGGCCGAACTGCTGCTGCACCTGACCGAAGGCCCCCTGTGGGAGGAGGCCCGCAGGATCGGAACGTACGAGATGTCCACCCGCGGGCGCACCCTGCACGAAGAGGGCTTCATCCACTGCTCGCTGCCGCACCAGCTCGCCGGCGCGGCCGAGAGGCTGTACGGCGCCGGGAGCGGGGCCGGGACAGGTGACCAGGAACTCGTGGTCCTGGTCATCGACCCCGCCCGGCTCCCGTCGCCCGTGCGGTACGAGTCCATCCGGCCCGGCGAGGAGAAGTTCCCGCACATCTACGGGCCCGTCCCGGTGGACGCGGTTGTGGAAGTGCGTCCCTGGGCGGGCAAGGAAGGCGACTTCGCATGAACACCCCACCTCCCACGGAGTCCGGAGACCCCACGGGCTCCGAAGATCGCACGAGCTCCGGGGGTCCCACGAGCCCCGGAGATCTCACGGGGCCGGCGGGTTCCGGCGCCCCTGCCCCCGCCCCCACCCCCATCATCGCCGTCACCGGCGCGAGCGGTGCCGTGGGCGGCCGGGTCGCACGGCGCCTGGCGCGCGCCGGAGTGCCCGTGCGGCTCCTCGGCCGCGATCCGGCACGACTGCCCGAACTGCCCGGCGCGGTCGCCGCCCCGCCCGCGCCGTACGGTGACGGGGAGGCCATGCGCCGCGCCCTCGCCGGGGCGCACACGCTGTTCCTCGTCTCGGCGCACGAGAGCCCGGACCGGGTGCGCGAGCACACGACGGCCGTGGACGCGGCGGTCGCCGTGGGCGTCGAGCGCATCGTGTACGTCTCCTTCCTCGGCGCCGCGCCGGAGGCCACGTTCACCTTCGCCCGGGACCACTGGCACACCGAGGCGCACATCCGGACCGCCGACGTCCGCCACACCTTCCTGCGCGACAGCCTGTACCTCGCCGGGCTCCCCGCGATGACCGGCGCCGACGGGGTGCTGCGCGGTCCGGGCGGCGACGGCCGGGTGGCGGCGGTGGCGCACGAGGACATCGCGGACGCCGCGACCGCCGTGCTGCTGGCCGACGCCGAGCACGCCGCCACCCGCCACGACGGGGTGACGTACGACCTCACGGGCCCCGAGGCGTTCACCCTCGCCGAGGCGGCCGAGGAACTGAGCAGGGCCTCCGGCCGGACCGTCACCTACGTACCGGAGACCCGTGAGGAGGCCTACGCCTCCCGGGCGCAGTACGGGGCCGAGGACTGGGAAGTGACCGGCTGGGTGACGTCGTACGAGGCCATCGCCACCGGTGAGATGGCCACGGTCTCGGACGCGGTACCGAACCTGACGGGGCGTCGGGCCATGGACCTGGCCACCTATCTGAGGGAACACCCGGACAGCTACCGGCACTTGCTGAAGCCGCGCTGACCGTCGGCCCGCCCGTACAGCGGCGTACCGCCGCACTGCCGGGCCCTCGTGCCGTCGCATCCTCGCATCGCCGCGTCGTCGTACGAGGGCCGGCCCCCGCGCCCCGTGCGGGCGGGTGGCGTCCTCAGTCCACGTACACGCCCGCCCGTGCCGCCGCGGCAGCCGCCTCGGCGGCGCGGTCCGCCGTCGCCTCGTCGAGCGATCCCCCGCCGGCCAGCAGTCGGTAGTAGAGGGGGGCCGATACGGCGCGGATCACCTCGCCCGCGTTCGTGCCCGCGGGCAGCTCCCCGCGCTCGACGGCCTCGGTGACGCAGCCCGACCACTCCTCGACGCGGACCGCGTAGAACCGGTGCAGCGCCTCGGCCGTGCGCGGGTCGCACGTGGCCGCGGCGATCACGGACTTGAAGAGAGCGCCCTGCCGGGGGTCGGAGAGGGTCGTGGCCACCAGCCGGGCGTTGGCCCTGAGGTCGTCGATCAGCGAACCCGTGGCCGTACGGGGCGAGGACTGCTCGGCCATGTCGTCGAGCAGGTCCGCGACCAGGCCGGTGGGGGTGGACCAGCGCCGGTAGACGGTCGTCTTGCCGACCTCCGCCCGGCGTGCGACATCGGCCAGATCCAGGCGGTCGAAGCCGTGCTCGGCCAGGGCGTCGCCCGCGGCCCGCAGGACCGATTCCCGGACCCGGGCGGTACGGCCACCGGGCCGGACGCTGCCGGGCTCCACACCCTCAGAAGTCATAACGGGTCTCCAGTTCCATTAGCGACTCTTCCTCTGTTACGGTGGCTTCACCTTAACGGAACTGTAGCCCCGTTAAAAAAACTCCTGCCCGAGGAAGTCCCCTCATGTCCGCACCCTGCCAGGCCCCGTCGGGCACCACCGACACCGACATCGGCATCGACACCGAAATCGGCGTCGGCGCCGACGCCGGTACTCATGCCGCTGCTGCCGCCCCCTCGTCGAAGATCCGCATGACCGGGCGGCAGAAACTCGTCCTCACTCTTCTCCTCGGCGCCCAGTTCATGATCGCCGTGGACTTCTCGATCCTGAACGTCGCGCTGCCGGTCGTCGGCGAAGGGCTGGGGTTCTCCCTCTCGCACCTGCAGTGGATCGCCACCGCGTTCGCGCTCGCCGCCGCCGGTTTCACCCTGCTGTTCGGGCGCGTGGCCGATCTCGTCGGCCGCAAACGGCTGTTCCTCGGCGGCATGACCGTTCTCGGCCTCTCCTCCGTCCTGGGCGGTCTCGCCACCTCGCCCGAAATGCTGCTCGTGGCAAGGGTGTTGCAGGGGCTCGCCACGGCAGCCGTCACCCCGGCCGGGCTCGCGCTGCTGACCACCTCCTTCAAGGAAGGCCCCCTGCGGGAACGCGCTCTCGGCCTCAACGGCGCGCTGATGTCCGCCGGGTTCACCGCCGGAGCCATCCTCGGCGGCCTGCTCACCGATCTGCTCTCCTGGCGCTGGGCGTTCTTCGTCAACGTGCCCGTGGCCGCCCTGGTGGTCGCCCTCGCCCCGTCCGTCATCACCGAATCGCGCCCCGTCGGGCGGCCCCGGCTCGACGTCCCCGGAGCCGTGACCGTCACCGGCGGCCTGCTCCTGCTCGTCTACGGGCTGACGCAGGCAGGCGAGTCCGGCTGGACCACGCCCACCACCCTGGCCGCGCTCCTCGCGGGCCTCGTGCTCCTGGTCGGCTTCTGGACCGTCGAGAAGAGGGCGGCGGCGCCGCTGGTTCCCGTACGCATCCTGAAGCGGCGCAGCGTCATCTGGGGCAACACCGCGGGTCTGATCGCCTTCGTCACCGAGACCTCGCTGGTCTTCCTGCTGACCCTCTACCTGCAGGAGGTGCTCGGCCACTCCCCGCTCGCCACCGGCCTCGCCTTCGGAGTCCTGGGCGTCGGTACCGTGATCGGCGGTGCGTTCGGCGGCCGTGCGGTCGGGCGCTTCGGGAACCGTACGACCATCGTCGTCGGCGGGGTCGTCCAGGCCGTTGCCACGCTCTCCCTGGTGGCGCTCGGAACGGCGGGGGAGTGGATCCTGCTCCTGCTGGCGGCCACCTTCGTCGGCGGCATCGGCAACATGCTGATGATCGTCGGCTTCATGGTCACCGCGACCTCAGGGCTCCCCGACGAGGAGCAGGGGCTGGCCACCGGGCTGGCCACCATGACCCAGCAGGTCGGCATCACCATGGGCATCCCGATCATGAGCGCCGTGGCCACCGCCCGGATGTCCGCCCTCGGCGACACCGGCCCCGGAGGCGTCCTCTCGGGGGTGTCGGTCGCGATCCTGGTCAACTCGGTGCTGGTCCTCGCGGGCGCGCTGCTCGCGGGCGCCTTCCTCGGCCCGCGGCGCGGCGTGGGGAGCGGTGCGGGGAGCGGGGCCCGGGGCGGTACGCGGGAGTGAGCCCGGGGATCGCCGCGGCGGGCCGGACCGGGCGTCACCGCCCCGTCCGGCCCGCCGCTCCGTCCTGTCTGCTGCTCCGTCCGGGCCGCCGACCCGTCTGGCCTGTCGCTCCGTCCGGCCCGTCGGTGGCGCGGCGACGCCGGGCAACGGACCGGCCTGATCCGTCCGTTGTTCGATGCCGCCGCGCTGGTGCGCCTCGGCCCCCGTGCCTCGGCCCCGCGCGTCAGTCCTCGCGCTTCAGCCTCTGCGTCTCAGCCCCCGTCGTGGGCCTTGCGCAGGGCGGCGATGTCCGGCTTCTTCATGGTCATCATCGCCCTCGTGGTTCTGGCGCCCTTCTCCGCGTCCGGGTCGAGGGTCATCTCCATCAGTACCTCGGGCACGACCTGCCAGGAGACGCCGTACCGGTCCTTCAGCCAGCCGCAGGGCCCCTCCTCGCCCCCGTCGGTGAGGCTGCTCCAGTAGTAGTCCACCTCGTCCTGGTCCGCGCAGTTGATCTGGAACGAGACGGCCTCGTTGAACGTGAACTCCGGTCCGCCGTTCACCCCGACGAACTTCTGGCCGTTGAGCTCGAACTCGACCGTCATCACCGATCCGGCGGGCCCCGGCCCCGCCTCGGTGTAGCGGCCGATCCTGCCGATGCGTGAGTTCTTGAAGATCGAGAGGTAGTACTCCGCCGCCTCTTCGGCCTGCCCGTCGAACCACAGACACGTGGTGAAGCCCTCGGTGGTCATTGCTGTCTCCTGTCGTGTGCGCAACCCCGTCAAGTGCGCAACCCCGTAATGTGCACAGCCCCGTTGCCTGCGCATGTCCCCTCATATCGACTGATGCCGCCCCAAAAAATCATCGCTGTACCGGGAGTGACCCGGTGGAGGAGAGTGGGCATCGGCCGACTTCATATGGTCCCTGCGGACGACCCCAAACCGCTTCGGCGACACGGATGCACCCCGCACCGAATGGCCGACACACCCGCACCGATGTACCCGCATCGACGTACCCACGCCGGCCCGCCCGCCCGAATCGGGGCCCGTAGCCCGATCCTCAAGGACGAGCGCGGTCTCCTCCAACTCCTCGATCATGCTGTGGCGTTGGTTCTGACCGCCGTCTACGTCGGCTTCGTCCGGATGGACTTCAAAGACGGCCGGCCGCATTGCGCGGGCCGTTCCGGCCGGGGTTCCTGATCGCCGCCCGGAGCCGGGCCGCCCGCCGGCCCGCTCGCTGGACGGGGTCACGGACCGCGAGCTGGAGGTGCTCGGTCCGATCGCGCGCGGCCTGTCCAACACGGAACTCGCGGAACACCCCCACCTGAGCCCGGCCACGGTCAAGACGCACATCGGCCGTCTGCTCGCCGCACTCGGGGCCCAGTGACCGTGCCCAACTCGTCATCGTCGCCTACGAGACCGGCCCGGTGGACGCCCGGAGACGCAAAGCGTGACCCCGTCCCGTCCTTGCTCACAGGGGTGTCCGCGCAGGCCGGTGGTGGTGACAGGGCGAGGAACCGGCCCCGCTCGGGCAAGGAACCGGACCTGCTCAGGTCAGAGCGAGGAGACCGACGGCGACGGCGGCGGTGCCCAGGCCGACGAGCTGGCCGCGGTGGATGCGTTCGGCGAGCACACCGCGGGCGAGCAGGACCGTCCCGACCGGGTAGAGGGCGGTGATCACGGCGACGACGGCGAGGTCCCCGCTGCGGGCGGCGAGCAGGAACAGCAGGTTCGCCACGGAGTCCAGCGCACCCGCGGCCGCCGACATCGCGTACGCGGGCCGCTCGGAGCCCAGCCTGCGGTGCAGCAGCCCCGCCGCGGTCAGGGTGACGGCGGAGGAGACCGCCCGGCCGATGAGCAGCGGGGCCACCCCGCTGTCGGCGGGTGCCTGGTGCAGGAAGACCAGCTGGAGGGCGATGGCGGCACCGGCCCCGAGGGCCAGCAGCAGCGCCGTACGGGAGGGGCGGGCCGAGCCGGTGCCGTGCCCGGCGCTGACCAGCACCACCGCGACCAGCGCAAGCGGCAGACCGATCAGTCCGGCGGCGGCCAGGTGCTCGCCCTGCAACAGACCCACGCCGACGGGCAGGGCCGCGGACACCAGCGCGGTCACGGGCGACAGCACGTTCATCGGCCCGATCGCCAGGGTGCGGTAGAGCAGCGCGAACGCGGCGGCCGAGGCGACCCCCGACGCGGCGCCCCAGCCGAGGGCGCCCCCGCTGAAGGAGGCGCCGAGCACCGGCCACAGCAGCAGTTCGACCACGAGGCTGGCCGGGGCCGCGATCATCACGGTACGCAGCACATGGGCCTTGCGGGCGCCGAGGCCGCCGAGGAAGTCGGCGCACCCATAAGCGAGCGAGCTGCCCAGAGCCAGCAGCAGAGCGATCACAGCACATCCCTTACCATTCAATGGAATGACCGCACCGTACAACGGACCGACCAAGGTGTGTCAATGAAACGACTGGACGGTTCATTGAAATAGTTCAGCAGTGAGAGATGGTGATCCGGTGACCGAGACAGCCGCAGCCCTGCGGACGGTCGCGCGCAACGTCCGGGCGGCCCGCATCCGGGCGGGCCTGTCCCTGGAGGAACTCGGCCGGCGCGCCCAGGTCAGCAAGGGAGCCCTGGTGGGGCTGGAAAAAGCCCAGGGCAACCCCAACCTGGCCACCCTGGTCCGACTGGCCGACACTCTCGGCATCTCCGTCTCCGCCCTGATGCAGGGCCCCTCCGAAGGCCGCGTCCGGGTCGTGACCGCCGACGCCGTGGCCCCGCTGTGGACCGGGGGGCGTGGCGGTGAGGCCCGGCTCATGCTGACGACCTCGGGCCCGGCGCCCGTCGAGGTCTGGCGCTGGCGACTGCGACCGGACGAGGAATATCCCAGCCACCCCCACCAGGCCGGAGTCGTGGAGACCCTCAGCGTCACCTCGGGCCGGATGACCCTGGTCGTCGATGGTGCCGAGCACACCGTGGAAGCCGGACAGACCGCCACGTTCGACGGCGACACCCCCCACACCTACCGCGGCGCGGGCACCGAGACCTGCCACCTGATCATGACGGTCCACCTGCCGCCCGGCCCCGCCTCCGCGACCTGAGCCACGGGCGTACCCGGAGCAGGTCACGGGCGTGCGGGACGGAGCGTCCGCCCGCGGAGGAGGGCGCTCGATCTCCGAAAGCGCCCTCCACGGAACCGAGTTGAGCAACTGTCGCAAACGCCTCGCACGTCGCGCTCCGCAAGCGGTGTGCCTGGCGTTCCGCCGCTTCTCGTGATCGAATGGCGGCAGCATCGCGTGCCGGTGACGGTCTGCGTCAGGCATGGAGGTGCGGAACCGAAGGGACCGCCATTCATGGCTTCCCACGACAGCGGCCGTGCAGCCGCACTGAGTCTGCAACTCGCACAAGCACATCAAGAACTGCGCCGCCAGATCGACGAGATCAGAGCGGGCCTCGGCCACCGCCGGTTGAGCGACGACACACTCCGCACCCACTGCCTGGCCTTCTGCGACGCATTGACGTCACACCATCAGGGCGAGGACGACGGGTTGTTCTCCCAACTGCTGCGGGAACGCCCGGATCTCACCGCGACGGTCGCGAAGCTCGTCGAGGACCACGGAATGATCACCTCGATCCTGAACCGGGTGAGGGAACTCGCCGACAGGGCGACCGGATCGCGTGGCCCCGCCCTGGAGGAGATCGGGGGCGAGCTCGACGGGCTTGCGGCGATCATGGAATCCCACTTCAGCTACGAAGAACGGACGATCGGCCAGGCGCTCGACGCCGGAGTGCCCGACACGGGCTGGTCCGGCAGGGTGTTCCGGTTCGACACGGCGTGATTCGACACGGTGGGGTCCGACACGACGTGATTCGACGCGGCGTGATCTGACGCGACATGGTCTGGCACGGCGTGGTCCGGCGCTCCCGTCGGGACTCGCGCCGGTGCGTGCCGCGGTTCCGGCGGGATGACGGAGTGCCGCCCTTCGGCCGGCTTCCGGCGCGTCATCCGGAGGCCCGCCTGTTCCGGGGCGTTCGGTCGCGCAGGACGAGCAGGGTCCAGCCGCGGCCGGCCGGGTCGAGCGGTCCGGTCGCGGCGGTGAAGAGTTCCGCGGCTCGGCGGTAGGAAAGCCGTCCCCGGCCGGTCACCGGGCAGCGGTCGGTCGCCGCTGTGCCTGCGGGAGCCCGGCGCTCGGTGACGAACACCGGCCCCGCGGTGCGCCCGGCCAGCAGCATGGGCAGCAGGCGTGCCGTGCCCGGTCCCCAGCTCAGGGGTGCTGTCGCGCTCTCCTTGGTGCGTCGGCCGGGCAGGTCGAGGTGGTCGATGTCGAGGGCGAGCACCTGCTCGACGGGGGCTCGCGACTCGTGGAGGAGATGCCACAGGGCCAACTCCCTGAGCGGAGCCCGCAGGGCAAGGGCGGCGCGGGCCCGATCCGGGACCGTGGCAGTCGCCCTCGCGGCCGCGGGAGCACCGGAGAGGGCGGGCGCCGGGCCCGGGCCCGGCGTCGGCACCACCAGTCCGGTGGCCGGGTCCGCGGCGATCCAGCCTTCTGCCAGCCACCATGCCGTGGCCGCTCGAAGACAGGCCAGTTCGCGGCCCAGCGTGCGTGGTTGTGCGGTGGTGGCGCGGTCGGCCAGTCCCCGTCGCAGTCGTTCCGGTGCCTTCGGATCGTCGAGCAGGGCAAGAGGGACGACGGGCGGGTGGGCGCCCCTGCGTTCACGACCGGTCGGGGGCCGCCGGTCGACCAATGGCCAGGCCCACCCGAACAACGAGATGCGGTAGACGCGACGGGAGGCGCTGCCGAGACCGGCCGCAGCGAGGTAGCGGTCGACGGCGGCACTGTATTCCACCGGCGCCGGACGAAGTGTGCCGATGCCGTCGGTCTGATGCTCTCCCATGCCGCCCTCCCGCAGTAAATGGTCTTCGCGAAGACTTCCCCCATCTATCTCAATCGAGCCTACCACCAGGCATGTTGCAGTAAATGAAGGTTATTTACTGCGCCAATTCGCGCAGAAGTAAAATTGATTGAGAAAGGCTCAATTTTCTTTCCGGAAACGCTTGCGGGGAATGGCTCGGCAGGGGAAGAGTGCGGCCCCATGACGCTTCGTACTCGCTCTCCCGCCCCGTCCGGCTCCCGGCCGGGCGCCCACCGGCTGCGCGTTCTGCGGCACTCACGGTTCCGCCGTTTCCTCGTCGGCCAGAGCACGTCGCTGCTCGGCTCCGGGATGAACACGATCGCCACGACGTTCGCCGTGCTGCAGTTGCCCGGTGGCGGGGTCGACGCCGTCGGCGTGGTGATGGCGGCCCGGATTCTGGCGGTGCTGGCCGTGCTGCTGCTCGGTGGGGTGCTGGCCGATCGGCTGGGGGCCCGCGCGGTCATGCTGACAGCGGATCTGCTTCGGTTCGTCTCCCAAGGCGTGCTGGCCGTGCTGCTGTTCACCCACAGCGCGAGGATCTGGGAAGTGGTCGTGCTGGCGGTGGTACTCGGAATCGGCGAGGGAGGATTCAGCCCGGGGCTGACGGCTCTGGTGCCCGGCCTCGTCCCCGCGGACGACCTCGCGGACGCCAACGCACTGCTGCAGATCACCCAAGCCGTGGCCTCGGTCGTGGGTCCGGGTCTGGCCGGTCTGCTCATCGCGGTCTCCGACGCGGGCACGGTGGTCGCCGTCGACGCGGTCAGCTACGGCGTGAGCGTCCTGGCCCTGGTCGGGCTGCCCCTGTCGCAGTCGGCCGCGCCCCGCCGAGGGTTGCTCACCGACCTGGGACACGGCTGGAAGGAGTTCACCTCCCGCACATGGCTGTGGGTCACGACCCTCCACATCAGCCTCTTCAACTTCTTCCTCTGGGCCCCGTTCCTGGTACTGGGGCCGATGCTCGCCCAGCAGAGGTATGGCGGCGCGAGGGCCTGGGGGCTGGTACTGGCCCTGTACGGCGTCGGCTCGATCGTCGGCGGCCTGGCGCTGCTCGGCAGGAACCCCGGCCGGGCAGTCGCCTGGTCCGTGGTCGCATCCGTCGGCTGGGCCATTCCGGTGGCCGCACTGGCCGCACGGGCGCCGCTGGCCCAGGTGGCAGCCGCCGCACTTCTCGCGGGAGGCGGTGCGGCGGTGTGCAGCGCCCTCATGGCGACCGTCATCCAGCGCGAGATCCCCGCCGAGGCCCGCGGACGCATCGGCGCCTTCGACAGCCTGGGCGCCTTCGCCCTGGGCCCGCTCGGACTGGCCCTGGCCGGCCCGGTGTCGGGCGTCGTGGGCGCGGATCGGCTCCTGGGGTTCGGTGTGCTGTGGCAGCTGATCGCGGTCTCGGTGGTACTGGCGCTCCCTTCCGTACGCAGGCATGACGCAAAGCGACGAGTGGGCCGAACCCCCTGACTCCGGACGCCACGCACGCTGCGGCACCAACCCGGTAGGCGGCATCGCCCCGGCGACGGCCTACTTCTTCACGCGACAGAAGCCCCGCAGCACGCGCCGAGCCCACCGAGCACGCCGCGAAGGCGCTCGCCCGGCACGAGCGTTCGCGACAGAGCCCTGGACCTGCTCGCTCCGGACTTCGCTCCCGGCCTTCTCGTCCGCCGCAGCTGATCTCCCCTTCCTCTCCCGGAACGGCCGAAGGGGTACGACCGCCGGGCGGTCGTACCCCTTCGGAGCAGGGACGAGAAGATCAGGCCTTCTTCGTCTCCCAGAAGATCTTGTCGATCTGGGCGATGTAGTCCAGCGCCTTCTGGCCCGTCGCCGGGTCCGTGGACGCCTTCGCGGCCGACAGGGCCTTCAGGGCGTCGTTGACCAGCTGGTGCAGCTCCGGGTACTTCTCGAAGTGCGGGGGCTTGAAGTAGTCGCTCCACAGCACCGAGATGTGGTGCTTGGCGAGCTCGGCGCGCTGCTCCTTGATGACCACCGCGCGGGCCCGGAAGTGCGGGTCCTCGTTGGCCTGGTACTTCTCCTGGACGGCCTTGACGGACTCCGCCTCGATGCGGGCCTGGGCCGGGTCGTACACGCCGCAGGGCAGGTCGCAGTGGGCGCTGACCTTCACCTTGGGGGCAAACAGGCGGGAAAGCATTGAGCTGTCCTTCCTCGTGATCGTCTTCTCAGGTGGGACATTACTCGGTGGGAGACGGGTTTTCGTGGGTGCCCCCGTGGGCTTAGGCCAAAAGTCCGGGGCGAGGATGGGACCGGTGGCCGAATGTACGGAACGCTGTATCAGGACGTTTACTGATGGGCCGGGGAGGTGCCGGAGGGATGCGGGAGGTGCCGGAGATGTCGGAGGTGCCCGGGTCGGAGCGGAGGCGGGCCGGGCGGGCGGCGTTCCAGGTGGTGGAGGTGACCGGGCCGTCGATGGTGCCGACGCTCCATCACGGGGACTGGCTGCTGGTGCAGTACGGGGCGAGGGTGCGGCCCGGGGACGTGGTGATCCTGCGGCATCCGTTCCAGCAGGACCTGCTCGTCGTCAAGCGGGCCGCAGAGCGCCGTCGGGGCGGCTGGTGGGTGCTGGCCGACAACACCTTCGCGGGCGGGGACAGCACGGACTACGGCACGGTGCCGGAGGAGCTCGTACTGGCCACCGCCCGGGTGCGCTACCGGCCGCTGAAGAAGGATCAGCGGTCGGTGCTGGGCGTGGTGGCCTGGGCCGTCTCCGCGCTGCGGCCGGTCTCGGCGGCCCGTTCCGTCTCCAGGCGCTTCCGGGCCCGGTAGGCGGCCACGTTGGCGCGGGTGGCGCAACGGTCCGAGCAGTAGCGGCGGGAACGGTTGGTGGAGGTGTCGAGGTAGGCGTTGCGGCACGGCGGCGCCTCGCACAGGCCGAGCCGGTCGACCCCGTACGAGGTGAGGTGGAAGGCGAGGCCCATCGCCGCGATGGCGGCGTATCCGGCCGTGGCGTTCGACGGGTGGTCCGCCAGGTGCATGTGCCAGTCCGGCTTGCCGTCCTCGTCCCGGGTCTCGTGGCCGGAGATCTGCGGGCTGACCGGGAATTCCAGCAGCAGTGAGTTGAGCAGGTCGACGGCGAGGGTCTCGTCGCCGCCGTCGGCCGCCTCGAAGACCGCGCGCAACCGTGCCCGTACGGACCTGAAGCGGGTCACGTCCGTGTCGGTCGCCCGCCGGGCCGCCTGGCGGTTGGGGCCGAACAGTTCCCGGACCGCCTCGACGGAGGTGAGGCAGTCCTTGTTGCGGGCCGGCTCCTCGGTGTTGACCAGGCGCACGGCATAGTCCGAGTAATAGGCCAGTTCCACTTGTAGTCCTTACGGCGGCGGTCTAAGGTCGATACAGCCAACGGTGTAATGGGCTTTTACGGATCCAGGGTATTACATGGAGGTTCCTGGTGGTGGAGAAAACGACCAGTACGGACTGGCGGGCCTGGCAGGAGAGCTGGGACCGGCAGCAGGAGTGGTACATGCCCGACCGCGAGGAACGGTTCCGGGTGATGCTGGACATGGTCGAGGCCCTCGTGGGGCCGCGGCCGAGGGTGCTCGACCTCGCGTGCGGTACGGGAAGTATTACGGACCGGCTGCTGAAGCGGTTCCCCGAAGCCACCAGTACCGGTGTCGACCTCGACCCGGCGCTGCTCACCATCGCGCGCGGCCACTTCGACGGCGACGAGCGCGTCACCTTCGTCACCGCCGACCTCAAGGACCCCGACTGGGCAGGGCGGTTGCCGTACGACTCGTACGACGCGGTCCTCACCGCCACCGCCCTGCACTGGCTGCACACCGAGCCGCTCGCCGCGCTCTACCGGCGGATCGGCGGGCTCGTCAGGGACGGCGGGGTGTTCATGAACGCCGACCACATGATCGACACGGGGACGCCGCGCATCAACGCGGCCGAACGCGCCCACCGGCACGCCGCCATGGACCGCGCCAGGGCCGCCGGCGCGCTCGACTGGGCGGACTGGTGGGCCCTCGCCGCCAAGGACCCGGTCCTCGCAGCGCCGACCGCCGAGCGGTACGAGATCTACGGCGAGCACGCGGACGGCGACATGCCGTCCGTGCGATGGCATGCCGACACCCTGCGCGAGGCGGGGTTCGCCGAGGCGCGAGCCGTCTGGGCGTCGCCCTCGGACACCCTGGTGCTCGCGGTGAAGTAGCGGCAGCTCGCGCAGAAGAGGCGGTACGGACAGGGGGGCCGTGCCGCCTCTTCTTGTTTTTCTGCCTCTGCCGCAACCCGCTGTGCGTCCCGCCGCACTGGAAGGGTGAGACGGTCCGCACCCGCGGACCCGGAGAGGGGTGCCGACGATGCGGATCGATGACGATGCCGCGCTGCACGCCTTCGTCGAGGGCAGACGCACCGCCCTGTTCCGCAGTGCGTACCTGCTGTGCGGCGACCGGCACGAGGCCGAGGACCTGGTCCAGGCGACGCTGGTCAAAGTGGTGCTCGGCGGACGGCGGCACGGGCGGCTCGACAACATCGAGGCGTACGCACGCAAGACCCTGGTCAACACCTTCATCGCGGCCCGTCGCCGGTTCTGGCGGCGCGAACAGGCGTACGGCGAACTGCCCGACCGGGCGGGCCGTGCGCCCGACACGGACACCGGCCTTGCGGTGCGGGCGGCCCTCGCCCGGCTCACGGCCAAGCAGCGAGCCGTACTGGTGCTGCGCTACTGGGAGGACCTGAGCGTCGAGGCCACGGCCGAGCTGCTCGGGATGCGGGAGAACACGGTCAAGAGCCACGCGGCTCGGGGGTTGGCGGCGCTGCGCGCCGAGATGGCGGAGGAATTCGTATGAACGACGTGCACGACCTGCTGGCGCGGGCCGCCGAGAACGCGGGGCAGCCGGTCATTTCCACCCGGGCGGTCTATGCCGGGGCAGCCAGGGCGCGCCTGCGCCGCCGGGTCACCGTGTCGGCCGTGGCACTCGCCGTGGTCGCCGTCGGAGCGGCCGCTCTGCCGGGCCTCGCCTCGGGGGCGAAGCCGCAGGAGTCGTCGGTGGCTGCCCCGGCCGAGCTCGCCGGGAACAGGGGCAGGGCCGACCGGCTGGTCAAGCTGCTGCCCAAGGACGTGGGGAGCGTCGAACAGGTCTCGCTGGCCGTCGTCATCAAGCACGCCACCGCCGAACAGGCCGAGGAACACCCGGTGGGGCCGCTGGACGGGCAGTACGCCGTTCGCAGGGACGGAGGCGTCGGCTACCTCACCATCAACACCATGGACGCGAAGGGCGTGAAGCGGAAGCTCGGCGGCTTCGAGCCGGCCGCGGACATCTGCAAGCCGACCAACGGGGAGCCGCGCCCGACCGAATGCGTGCGCGAGGAGCTGCCGGACGGCCGCATCCTGACCATCTGGAGCGATGCGAACGACAACGTCGACGGCGGCACGCCGGACTGGGGGCCCGAGCTCACCGCCCGGCTCACGCTCCCGGACGGCTCCCTGCTGGCCGTCCGGGACAGCACCGGCTTCGTCAGCGACCGGTCGCAGGGGCCGCTGCTGAAGAGCACGCCGCTCACCCGCGCCCAGCTGCGGACCCTGATGCTCAGCCCGGAGCTGCGGATCAAGAAATAGGAAGCAGTACGGGGCGGACAACGGGAGAGGGCGGTACGGACCGGAGTCCGTACCGCCCTCTCGTCCTGCCCGTACCGCTACAGCACCTTCGACAGGAAGGACTTCGTCCGGTCGTGCTGCGGGTTGGTCAGCACGTCGCGCGGGTGGCCCGCCTCGACCACCACGCCGTCGTCCATGAAGACCAGCGCGTCGCCGACCTCACGGGCGAAGCCCATCTCGTGGGTGACGACGACCATCGTCATGCCGTCCTCCGCGAGACCGCGCATGACGTCCAGGACGTCGCCCACCAGCTCCGGGTCGAGCGCCGACGTCGGCTCGTCGAAGAGCATCAGCTTCGGCTCCATGGCCAGGGCACGGGCGATCGCCACCCGCTGCTGCTGGCCGCCGGACAGCTGGGAGGGGAAGTTCTTCGCCTTGCCGGCCAGGCCGACCCGGTCCAGCAGCCGTTCGGCGCGGGCCCTGGCGACGGCCTTGGACTCGCCCTTGACCTGGACCGGGGCCTCCATGACGTTCTCCAGCGCCGTCATGTGCGGGAAGAGGTTGAAGCGCTGGAAGACCATGCCGATGTCCCGGCGCTTCAGGGCGACCTCGCTGTCCTTGAGCTCGTACAGCTTGTCGCCCTTCTGGCGGTAGCCCACCAGGTCGCCGTCCACGTACAGCCGGCCGGCGTTGATCTTCTCCAGGTGGTTGATGCACCGCAGGAAGGTCGACTTGCCGGAACCGGACGGGCCGATCAGACAGAAGACCTCCCGCGGGGCGACCTCCAGGTCGATGCCCTTGAGGATGTGCGCGGCGCCGAAGGACTTGTGGACGCCCTCGGCCTTCACCATGGCGTTCATGCGGAGGCACCTCCCGTGCGACGGTTGCTGAACGACGCGAGGTTGGCCCTGACCCGCTGCCACGGGGTGGGCGGCAGAGTCCGCAGGCTGCCCCGGGCGTAACGACGTTCCAGGTAGTACTGGCCCACACTGAACACACTGGTCATCACGATGTACCAGATCGAGGCGACGAAGAGCATCTCCATCACCGCGTAGCTGGTCGAGCCGATCTGCGAGGTGGAGCGCAGCAGCTCGTTGTACGTGACCGCGTACACCAGCGACGAGGTCTTCAGCATGTTGATGAACTCGTTGCCGGTCGGCGGGATGATCACCCGCAGCGCCTGCGGGAGCACCACCCGGCGCATGGTCTTCGCCTGGGTCATGCCCAGCGCGTGCGACGCCTCGGTCTGGCCCTCGTCCACCGACTGGATGCCGGCCCGGCAGATCTCCGCCATGTACGCGGCCTCGTTGAGACCGAGGCCCAGCAGGGCGCACATGAACGGCGTCATCGCATCGGTCATCTCGTCCTTGTAGATGAACGGGATGTTGATGATCGGGAAGACCAGGGCCAGGTTGAACCAGAGCAGCAGCTGCACGTAGACCGGTGTGCCGCGGAAGAACCAGATGTAGAGCCAGGCGACCCAGCTCGTCACGGGGTTCTTCGAGAGCCGCATCACCGCGAGGAGCACGCCCAGCGCCACGCCGAGGACCATCGCCAGCACACTGATCAGCAGGGTGCGGCTCGCCCCGGCCAGGACGGTCTTGTCGAAGACCTTGTCCTGGACGGCCTGCCACTGGATGTTGCCCTGGGAGAAGGCGTACACGATGGCGGCGAGGACCGCGACGACAACGAGGCCGCTGACCCAGCGGCCGTAGTGCCGTACGGGAATGGCCCGAATGGCCGCCGGTGCACCCGGGGAGACCGGGGAAACGGAGGAAAACTTGGAAACGGGTGAGGCGACGGGCGACGAACCGCCGGACACCTTGTCGAACTTGTCAGTCATGGTGACTGCCCTTCGCTGGGAAGCCGGTCACTTGCCGCCGTTGACGGCGGCCTTGTCGATCGCTCCCGTGCCCGCGCCCCACTTGTCGAGCACCTTCTTGTAGGAGCCGTCCGCGATGATCGCGTCCACGGCTTCCTTGAGCACGTCACGCAGTGCGGTGTTGTCCTTGCTCACGGCGATGCCGAACGGGCCGGCGTCCACCTGCTCGCCGACGACCTCGAAGTCCTTGCCGCCGCCGGACTTGCGGGTCAGGTCGAGCGCGACCGGGTAGTCGTTGACCCCGGCGACCGCGCCGCCGGACTTCACCCGGGTCTGGGCCTCGGTGTCGTTCTCGAAGGACTCGATGTCGATGGCCTTCTTGCCGCTCGCCTCGCACGCCTTGGACTGCTTCTGCAGGGTCGCCTCGTACGTGGTGCCCCGCTGGACCGCCGTGGTCCGGCCGCACAGGTCCTCGATGGAGTTGATGCCGTCGGGGTTGCCCTTCTTGGTGTAGACGGCGGTACCGGCCAGGAAGTAGTCGACGAAGTCGACGCCCTTGCCGAGCTTCTTGCCCTTGTCGTCCAGGCCCTCCTGGCGCTGCTTGTTGTCCGTGATGGACGACATGGCGATGTCGTGGCGGCCGGTGTTCAGCGCGGTGATCAGACCGTCGAAGGAGCCCGAGGTGAACGTGAACCGCACCCCCAGCTGCTTGCCGAGGGCCTCGGCGATGTCGGGGTCGACGCCGACGATCTTTCCGTTCTCCACCGACTCCATCGGGGCGTACTCGGCATTCGTGCCGACCTTGATGACGCCGGACTTCCGGTACTTCTCGGGCAGCTTGTCGAAGAGCGGGGCGCTGTTCCTGGAAGTGGTCTCTCCGCCGGTCTTCGTCGACCCGCTGTTGGTCTGATCGCCACAGGCGGTCAGCAGCATGGTGCCGGCGACCGCGATGGCGCCGACCGCTGCAATTCGGTGTCTCGCAGGCGTACGACGAGTGGTGCATGCGGCCATGATCAGGTTCCTCCGGCAGTTGTGCGTGGTGTTGCCAGGCAGTGCAGACACAAGACGTCGGATGTCGCCGCCCTGCGTGATAGGGCATCTTGCCATTCGGACTAGCCCGTTCAGGGGGCCTGTCATGTCAAAATCGGATAACGGGTGAACCCTGAACATCGAGGTCCGGGGCGTGTGCGCCGGACTATCTCTGGGGTTTTCCTGTCCACGCCGGAGGATCTGTGGCGCGGCTCGACAGGTGGACGCTTTTTCGTCGCTTGTTCTAGTTGTCCTGATATTCGACTATGAGCCACGTCACCGCACCGATATGAACTCGTCCGTAATGAGGTCCGTCCGGTAAGAAAGACCTTTACACCCCTCATCCGGGGCTCAGGGCGCGTGTGCGGCGCGCCCGCGCGTATGTATTTCCCCCTGCCGGGGCGGGCCAACCGCCGGTGCAGGGCACGTACGCGGTGCCCGCCCACCCCTCCTCAACCAGGAGTGGCCACCCTCAAACGATGAAGACTTAAGGGGTCAACACCATGGCAGCGGAGATCGTCAATCCTCGCAGCGACAGCACCACCGACAGCACCACCGATGAGCCGTTCGATCCGGCCTTCGCGCTCCACCGCGGCGGGAAGATGGCCGTGCAGGCCACCGTCCCGATCCGCGACAAGGACGACCTGTCCCTCGCGTACACCCCCGGCGTCGCCAAGGTGTGCAGCGCCATCGCCGAGAGTCCCGAGCTGGTCCACGACTACACCTGGAAGTCGCAGGTCGTCGCCGTCGTGACGGACGGCACCGCGGTCCTCGGCCTCGGTGACATCGGGCCCGAGGCATCCCTCCCGGTGATGGAGGGCAAGGCGATCCTCTTCAAGCAGTTCGGCGGCGTGGACGCGGTCCCGATCGCGCTCGCGACCACCGACGCGGACGAGATCGTGGAGACGGTCGTCCGGCTCGCGCCGTCCTTCGGCGGGGTCAACCTGGAGGACATCTCGGCGCCGCGCTGCTTCGAGATCGAGCGCAAGCTCCAGGAGCGGCTCGACATCCCGGTCTTCCACGACGACCAGCACGGCACCGCGGTCGTGACGCTCGCGGCCCTGCGCAACGCCGCGAAGCTGTCCGGCCGCAGCCTCGGCGACCTGCGCGCGGTGATCTCCGGCGCGGGCGCGGCCGGGGTGGCCATCGCCAAGTTCCTGCTGGAGGCGGGGCTCGGCGACGTGGCCGTGGCCGACCGCAAGGGCATCGTCAGCCGGGACCGCGAGGACCTGACGGAGGTCAAGCGGGAGCTGGCCGGGATCACCAACCGGGCCGGGATCTCCGGCACGCTGGAGAGCGCGCTGGCCGGTGCGGACGTCTTCATCGGCGTCTCCGGCGGTACGGTCCCCGAGACGGCCGTCGCCTCGATGGCCCCCGGCGCGTTCGTCTTCGCCATGGCCAACCCGAACCCCGAGGTCCACCCCGACGTCGCGCACAAGTACGCGTCCGTCGTGGCGACCGGGCGGTCCGACTACCCCAACCAGATCAACAACGTGCTGGCCTTCCCCGGCATCTTCGCGGGCGCCCTCCAGGTCCGGGCCTCCCGGATCACCGAGGGCATGAAGATCGCCGCGGCGAACGCGCTGGCCGACGTCGTGGGCGACGAGCTGGCGGCGGACTACGTGATCCCCTCGCCGTTCGACGAGCGGGTGGCCCCGGCGGTGACGGCCGCGGTGGCCGCGGCGGCACGCGCGGAGGGCGTGGCCCGGCGCTGAACCCCGGTCCTCCGTCCGGACCACCACCGGCCGCTGGGTGTGCGAGCCCGGTGGGACCCGGACGGAGACCCCTGGGCGGGGTGCGGACGCGGGTGTGGGTGCCCGGTCGAGGAGTGTGGCCGCGGGCGGACGAGCCCGCCCGCGGCGGACCCGTTCCGCACCTCGCCCTTTTCGGTGCCCGTGCCCGTGGCCAGGGGTATGCCGAAGGTCGAGGGGCGAGCGCTGTCCGCCCTACTGCGTGTGGGCCGCCGTGATTGCCACGGCGGCCCTGATCTGTGCGGAGAGCCGGGGCGCGTCCTCGGTGTAGCCGGTCAGTACCAGCCGTCCGCCTTCCCGGAGCCGGATGATCAGGTGGACGTCCCAGCCCATGAGCCGGCCCAGGGCGTGGTTCTGTCCGCGCTCGGTCAGGCTGCGGATCGCCGTCCAGGGCAGTACCCGGGTCTCCCCGGTGCGTCGGTAGACCAGTCCCTCCTCGCGCAGCACGAAGACCTCGCCGTGCCGCTGCAAGGTCCGCAGGCCGTTGGAGATGCCGCCGTAGACCCCTAAGAGCGCGCCGCCCCACAGCAGGCCGGCGAATTGCGCGCCGTCACCGTTCGAGGAGAAGACGGCGATGGTCACCGGCACGGCGACGGCCAGGAAGGCCAGGCCGACCAGCAGCGCGCCGATCGCGATGCGCCCACGACGCGTGTTGTCCGTCGGATGGTTACGGATGAAGGCGCCCAGCGCGCGCTCAGCCTCCCTGGACATGAATGCCTCTCCCCCCGGGGCCTCTTCCACAAATGCCGCCAGTCTGCGGGAGGACCAGGCGGGGGACAAGGGGGAGGCGCGAGCGGGAAGGGTACGCGGTGCGAGTGGGGAAGGGGAGCGGTGCGAGGGCGAAAGGGGAGCGGTGCGAGCGGGAGGGGACGCGGTGCGCGTCACACCCGTGGCCGGTTACGCAGGTCCGTGCCCCGGCCTATCGTCGGGGCCATGTTCGCCGCCTACGCATCCCGCATCGACCGCGACCAGCCCCTCAACGGCCTTGAGCTGGGGGAACGCCCCGCCCCCGAGGCGCGACCCGGCTGGACCACCGTCAACGTGAGGGCCGCCTCCCTCAACCACCACGACCTCTGGTCCCTGCGCGGCGTCGGCCTCGCGGAGGACAAGCTGCCGATGATCCTCGGCTGCGACGCGGCCGGGATCGACGAGAACGGCAACGAGGTCGTCCTGCACTCCGTCATCGGCCAGAGCGGCCACGGCGTCGGGCCGGGGGAGCCCCGCTCCATCCTCACCGAGCGCTACCAGGGCACCTTCGCGGAGCAGGTCGCCGTACCCAGCTGGAACGTACTGCCCAAGCCGAAGGAGCTCACCTTCGAGCAGGCCGCCTGTCTGCCGACCGCCTGGCTCACCGCGTACCGGATGCTCTTCACCAACGCGGGGGTGCGCCCCGGCGACTCGGTCCTCGTCCAGGGGGCCGGCGGCGGTGTCGCCACGGCGGCGATCGTGCTCGGCCGGGCGGCCGGGCTGCGGATCTACGCCACCAGCCGCGACGAGGCCAGGCGCAGGCGCGCCGTCGAACTCGGCGCGACCGAGGCGTTCGAACCGGGCGCGCGGCTGCCACAGCGCGTGGACGCGGTCATCGAGACGGTCGGGGCCGCCACCTGGTCCCACTCGGTGAAGTCGCTGCGCCCCGGCGGCACGATCGTCATCTCCGGCGCGACCAGCGGCGACCGGCCCTCGCACGCCGAGCTGACCCGGATCTTCTTCCTGGAGCTGAAGGTCGTCGGCTCGACCATGGGCTCCAAGGACGAGCTGGAGGACCTGCTGGCGTTCTGCGCGACGACCGGGGTGCGGCCCGTCATCGACGAGGTGCTGCCGCTGGACCGGGCCCGCGAGGGCTTCGAACGGCTGGAATCGGGCGACCAGTTCGGAAAGATTGTGCTCACCTGCCCTTGAGGTGTCCGGGGTGAGCTGCTCTGATCTGCGCCATGCGAATGCGGACGCGGATACGAATGGGCAGCGTACTCACCTCGATCGTCACATCGTTCGTGCTCGCGGCGGGGGCGCTCGCCCCCGCCGCCGACGCACGTCCCGCACCACCGGCATCGAAACCGGCACCGGAACGGACCGGCATCCCCCGCCTCACCGACGACGCCGGGCGCACGCTCACCCTGCGCGGCTGGAACGTCGAGGACAAGGCGAACAGCGGTGACAAGGCGCTCACCGCCATCACCGAGAAGCACTTCCGCGACCTGCGGGCCAAGGGCTTCAACTTCGCCCGGCTGCTCATCTTCTGGGACGACCTGGAGCCGCGCCGGGGCCACTACAGCGGCGAGTACCTGCGCCGGATCGACCGGATACTCGACTGGGCGCGGAAGTACGACATCCAGGTGCTGCTCGACGCCCACCAGGATGTGTTCGGTCCGGCGTTCGGCCACCGCGGCATCCCCGCCTGGGCGACCCGCACCGACGGGCTGCCCTTCACGCCGCACCCCGACGACTGGTTCTCGGAGTACTTCGAGCCCGCCGTCCAGCGCGCCTTCACCCACCTCTACGAGGACCCCGACCTCCAGCGCGCCCAGGCCCGGATGTGGCAGGTCGTCGCCGCGCGCTTCCGGAACCACCCCGCCGTGCTCGGCTACGACCTGATCAACGAGCCGATGGGGGAGCTCGCCGAGGGCGAGGACCTGGCGACGGCCGCCCGCCGCATCGAGGCCCGGCAGCTCACCCCGATGTACAACAGGCTCGCCCGCGCGGTCCGTTCGGTCGACCGCACCAACTGGCTGTTCGTCGAACCCACCCCCATCGTCGGCGAGGGCGTGCCCACCGGCCTGGGCGCGATCAGGGACCACCGGACCGTCTACGCCCCGCACTTCTACAACGCCGCGATGGAGGCGGGCGCCGACTACGACCCCTCGGCCGGCTGGATCGAGTCGTACGAGGCGGCCGTCACCGCGTACCCGGAACAGCGGCACGTCCCGGTCGTCGTCGGGGAGTGGGGCCCGCTGAACAACACACTGCCGATGATGGGCCGCTTCTACCGGGACGCGATGACCTCCCTGAGCCGCTACACCTCGGGCTGGGCGGGCTACGTGTGGTGCTACGGCGGGGGCTACTGCGCCCTGGACAAGGACGGCGCCTTCGCGGCCAACAAGGAGCGGACCGCCACCCCGTACGCGCCCGCCGTCGCCGGAACCGTCCACTCCGACACGTACGACGACACCGCCCGCGTCTACCGGCTCGACTACACGGCGGGCCGCCGGGGCGTCACCGAGATCTCCCTGCCGCCGACGGCGGGGCAGTGGCGGGTCTCCGTGCGCGGTCGCGCCGAGGTCCGCAGGCACGGCGACGAGGTGCGGGTCCGGGCCCGCGCGGGGGAGCGCGTCACGGTCACGATCACGGCCACCGGGACGACCCACGGCCGGGCGGAGCGCTGAGCACACCCCGTCCGGCACGCCTCCCGCTTGTCAACTTTGGTTGACAAGCGGGAGGCGTCAACCTAAATTGACAGCATGACCGAAGCGACGGATCTCGCCGCGCGCGCAGGCGACCGCGACCCCCGGGTGGGGCTGCGGGCGGTCGCCGCGCTGCGCCGACTGCTGGAACAACTGGAAGCCGTACAGGTCAGGAGCGCCCGCGCGCAGGGCTGGTCGTGGCAGGAGATCGCGGCCGAACTGGGCGTCAGTCGACAGGCCGTGCACAAGAAGTACGGGAGGCATTGATGTTCGAACGCTTCACCCGGGGCGCCCGGGAGACCGTGACCGGCGCCGTGACCCATGCCGAACGGACCCGCGCCGAATCGATCACCGAGGAACACCTGCTGCTCGCCCTGCTGGACCGGCAGGAGGGCCGGGCCGGCTTCGCCCTCGCCGCGCTCGGCCTGGCCGACCGCCGCGCGTCCGTCGAGGCCGATCTGGCCGAGGCGCGCCGTCGCGGCGGGCTGACCCGGGCCGACACGGAAGCGCTCGCCGGTCTCGGCATCGACGTGACCGAGATCGTGGCCCGCGTCGAGGAGGTCCACGGGGAGGGGGCGCTGGACCGGGGCAGGAGACGCGGCACCGGGCGCCGCCCGTTCACCCGCGGCGCGAAGGGCGTCCTGGCGAGGTCGCTGCGGATCGCGACGGGACGCAAGGACCGCTCGATCGGCGACGAGCACCTCCTGCTGGCCCTGACCGCCTGCCCCGGCGTGACCGCCGACGTGCTCGCCGCGCACGGCGCGACGTACGAGACGGTGAACCGCGCGCTGTACGGCGCCGGGGAAGCGGACGAGGGCCCCTGGAGACAGGCGGGCTGAACCACGGGGGCGGGGGAACTCGGCCGCGGCCCGGGGAAGTTCAACCGCGGGCCGGGAGAGGCGAACCGCGGGCCGAGGGGAGGGGCGTACGCCGGTGCGGGGCGCCCCGCCCCCGCGGGGGCCCCGCCCCCCCGCCGGGGCCCCCCCCCCCCGGCGCCCCGGCGCCCGCGGACCCCCCCCCGCCCCGCCGCC